>JAGLOS010000001.1 GCA_023137615.1 Minisyncoccota bacterium
ATAACAGGGTGTCCTGCTGTCGTTTCTTTAAAATGCGCGAAATCAGCCGGAAGATGCCAAGGGATGGTGTTCCCTTTCCCGATAACTCTGTTTTTATCAATGGCAGCAATAATTATGATCATATGGAAATTTCAACTAATTTAAGTTTTGTTGCAACTCTTCCGATCCTTCTCGTCAAACCCGCCCGCCACGGTTAGTTTGCCTTTGATCGTCGGGTGCGAATCATAATTTTCAAGTTTAACATGCTCGGGTTTGAACGAATCCAGATCTTTTACGCTCGGATCAATCGTGATATTCGGGAAAGGTTTCGGTTCTCGCGACAACTGTTCTTTGACTTGTTCAAAATGATCATTATAAATATGAGCATCGCCAAAAGTATGAACAAAATCCCCCGGCTTATAGCCCGTCAGATGAGCAATTATTACCGTAAGCAAAGCATAGCTCCCAATATTGAAAGGCACGCCCAAAAACATATCCGCGCTTCTTTGGTAAAGCTGGCAAGATAATTTGTCGCCACTTACGTTAAAATGAAAAAAGATATGACAAAGCGGAAAAGACAGAGCTTCTCCGGGAAGTGCCATTGCGTATAAATGTTCCGGATTCCAAACTGAAAGAACAGTGTGTTTTCTGTCCGGAAAGTTTTTTATAGTATCAACGATCCACGCCAACTGGTCTATTTCTCTCCCCTCTTTTGCCGGCCACCTTCTCCATTGTTGCCCATATATAAAAGGAAGTTCGCCGTGCTTTTTGGCAAAATCATCATCTGTTTTAATTTTTTCGATAAACTCTTCTTGGGTCAGATCCGGCAACTTTTTTTCTTCAGTTTTTTTCTTATAGATCTTATAAGGATAGTCATCCCAAATATGCACTTTATTATCCACCAAATATTTAATATTAGACTGACCGGACAAAAACCAATAAAGCTCGTGGAGTACTCCATTCCAATACACCTTTTTGGTAGTCAAAAGAGGAAAACCTTCTGACAGATCAAAACGGATCTGCCGACCAAATACACTGGTCAGACTGTTGCCTGTGTTGTGGTCTTTTTTTTCAACTCCATTTTCCATTATATCTTTCAAGAGATCTAGATATTGATATTCCGGATGTTTTTTGTTTTTATCCATACAAAATGAAAATTTATTTACTAACTATTTACTTTTCTTGTCCTTTTTTCTTAGGAGTAAAATTATTCCAATTGTCTCCATTGTACCTCCCCGTTTTTTTATAGTCGCGCTTCACAGGTGAAGCAAGTTTGGAAAACAAAAGCTGAGCAATCTCCATTTTTGGACGCAGAACAATGGGCACATTATTTAAATTACACAATTCCAACGTGATATTAAGATAGTGTCCGGGATTTATAATACCCGCCGTGTTGTGCACCAAAAGCCCGATCCGTGCCAATGATGACTTTCCGGAAAGCTGTATCAAATAATCTTTTGAACCAAAATAATCCCAAGACACACCAAGAATACTTACTCCGGGATGAAGCACGAATTCCTCACTGTCAGCAATCTCGACTTCTCTTGTTTTGGGGAAGATCTTTTTTACCGGATCAATGTATTGACTTTGATGCGACTCAGTTAGGATAAATTTATTGCCAAGTAAAATATCATAACTTGCCGGCTGAACTCTCTCTTTGTCAAAATCATCAATGCAAATTTTTCCATTCTCAACTTCTTTTTTAATATCTTCGTCAGAAAGAAACATAATTCATTAAATATTACTCGATAACAAAAATTTTGTCGGTGCCATAATAATCCGGCCAGTTCTCATTATAATGCGCAAACATCCTCTCCAGACGATCCTGCTGTAGTTCCTCAACTTCCAATTTTTGCATAATATCCCGAAGAGATCTTTTTATCTCTTCAACTTCATTTGTGTCCTCAACTACTTTTTCAAATTCAGCCAAATACCCATAACCGGCGTTTTTGTCAATACAAATATTCATGCCGTTGCTTTCATATTCTTCCCTCTGTCGTGACCATTTCGCCTGATATGAAAAATCGCAGTCCAGAAGAATTTTGTCCAATTCGTCCAGCGACATATCAACTTCCGATTCAAATTCCATTCGCGATATTCCATTTGAACTTGTTGTGTCGTCAATTGACGCCTTTACCACTAAAATTACAGTGTCATTGAGCTGGCGAGTACGAATAGAATGATCTTCACCCTCGGTTAATATTTTTTTGAATTTTTCACGTGACCTTTTGGAGACATGCTTTGTCATTTTTTGATACAACAGATCCGTATCGCCATCAATAAAATAATGATTGAGTTGTTTATTTTGCGATTTTAATTTTAGGTCCGGATCAAGTTTCTTTAGGTCTTTCTTTAGTTTATCAGCGTTTTCTTTACTGCCAAGCAAACTTTTTATCTCTATTTCAAACTGGGACATAAATTTGATATCATTAATGCTTATAATCAGCTTTTCTTAAGTATAATACATACACAAGCACTGGAACAAACAGTATATCTGTGGCATAACACACAAAAAGAACCGCTCTATAAAGCGGTTCTTTTTGTCCTGTGTCACAAGCATAGCAACCTGTGGACAGTCGTTCGATCGATACCGGCTATTCACTCATCACTTTATCAATTGCCCCAAAGAGTTCTTCAATAGACCCATCGTTTTTAATGACAATATCGGCATGCACTTCGAGTTCGTGTATTTCTATTTCTGCTTCCTGTTCTTGTTCTTTTTGGAATATTTCAAATGTTTTTCCTTTATCATCAACATTTTGTGTACGCTTTGTAATACGATCGTATCTTGATTCAAGTGATCCTTTTATATACAACAGCTTAAATTCCGGAAGCTCATGTAAAGATCTGATGTCGCCCAGACGACGAACACCATCAACAACGATAACATCATGCGGATCTCTGGAAACTTCTTGCGACACTACTTTAGCAAAAAGATCTTCTCCGTACGTTTTTCTTAGTATCGTTGAAAGCTCTCCTAAATTTTTTCTACTCTGCTCCAAACGAAGCCGATCGAGAATATCTCGAAGAGGTGTTGAAAATTTATGTGAGACCGCACCGTATTTTTCCGTAAGATATCTTGCAACGGTACTTTTTCCACTTCCCATTTCACCGGTCAATCCAATAATGTGTTTTTTCATGTCCCTTTGTATATTTTAAATACGATCTTAAATTTATAATCGCCTCTTTATTATTTTATATTCTGCAACACACAACAGTATACTACACACGCCCCTGACAAACAAAAAACTCCGCATATGCGGAGCTTTTTGTTCTTTCTTTATACTTCTACTTCTACACCCATGGAGCGACATGAACCTTCAATGATCTTCGACGCCGCTTCTATGTCATTTGCATTAAGATCCTCCTTTTTTATTTCAGCGATCTCCCTAATCTGTTGTTTGGTGATCTTTCCAACTTTTTTTGTCGTGTTCTTACCCGATCCTTTCGGAATACCGACTGCTTTCAAAATAAGCGACGAAGCCGGAGGGCTTTTGAGAATAAAATCGAACGAACGGTCGTCATAGACACTGATCACTGTCGATACGATGTCTCCCATCATCTCTTTGGTTTTATCGTTGAATTGATTTACAAACTCACCAATATTGATCCCTGCCTGACCAAGAGCCGGACCCAATGGCGGTGCCGGATTTGCTTTACCTGCCGGAATTTGTAATTTGATCACTTTCGTTACTTTTTTTGCCATAATTTTAGTTTTTAGTTTGTAGTAATATATTTCTTTGACCCTTGTGAGAAGCGAACTTATACTTTCTTCACCTGAAGGAAATCAAGCTCCACAGGAGTTTCTCTTCCAAACATTGATACCAATATCTTAACTTTTCCGCGTTCTTCGTCAACCTCTGACACTTTTCCTTCAAGTTCTTTAAACGGACCGTCTACGATAGTTACCGAATCATCTATATTCAGATCGATCTTATGTTTTATCGTTTCTGAATTCATTCGACTAAAGAGGGCGTCTACTTCTGTTTTATCCAAAGGAACAGGTGTTACGCCCGAACCAACAAACCCGGTTACCCGCGGAGTATTACGTACCACATACCATGAATCATCGGTTACGATCATATCCACCATTACATAACCCGGATATATCTTTTCTTCAACTTCAACGCGCTTACCTCCTTTGATCTTGATCTTTTTCTCCATCGGCACTGTCACGCTAAAGATCTTGTCTTCCATACTCAGTGACTCAATACGTTGTTTAAGATTACGACATACGGCATTCTCATACCCCACATAAGTATGGATCGCGTACCAATTTCGTTCTGCTTTTATCTCTTGTTTTGCCATATAAATTTATTTAAGTTCCATTACAAACTGCAGTATCCTTGAAAAACCAAGATCTGCTACTCCTAAAAAGACTGCCGTGATGATAGAAATAATAATTACCACGATCGTAAAGTAAGTTATCTGCTTTTGTGTCGGCCAACTAACGTGTTTTAGCTCTGCCTGTGTTTCTTTTAGATATTGTCCTAATCCCATAATAATTTTCTTATTATTAGTCGTATATTAAAAACCGCCCCTATCGGGCTTGTTCTTTATATTACCCACATTCACAAAAAAGTCAATACCATGACAATGTCTAAATACCCACCTTTTGGTTATCTTACAAATGGTTTTATGTTCATTTTTTGTGTATTATATATATTGTAAAGTAGTTTTTATAAATTTAAGTATTAAATATCAATATGGATGAACAACCAACAACACAACAAAATGGAGAAGTTCCTTTTGAACAGTCTTCTGGCAATACACCCACACCGGCACCAACACAAAAAAATGCCGAAGGGTGGTCATGGGGAGGTTTTATGTTTGAGCCAATACTCATTATCGCTACCAAAAAATATGTTTATCTGCTCTTCTTTTTTTTATATTTGATCCCGCTTATCAACTTCATCGCGATTATCGGAATAAAGATCTTCTTTGGTCTCAAGGGACGCGAAATTGTAATGCAAAGCCCCGCTTTCAGCAACAGTGACGAAGCACGGGGATTCATGAAAGGTCTCGACCATGCGGGATTTATAAGTTTTATTTTCACGGTCGTTATGTTTGCACTATCTTTCCTCTTTCTAGGCGCGTTGTTCAGCGGTTTGCTTAGTGGCGGAATGGAAATATCTCCGGATATCTACGGATATTAAACTCAACCTCCAAAAAACAAAAAGCTCCGAATTCGGAGCTTTTTGTTTTTATGCAAAGATCCCTACAAATTTTGCTCTTGATGTGTGAGGTTGTGTACACATTTCTTGAACAAATCACCTTTTTCTTCAAAATTTTTATACAAACTATAGCTCGGTGACGCCGTTGAAAGTAAGCTCATTTTACCTTTTGGTGTATTAGCCGTGCAATATTGCACGGCTTCTTCCATATTATCAGTAGAAAGAACTTTTGGAGAATATTCTTTTTCAGTATTTATAAGTTCCCCAATCTTTTTTCCTGTGTCCGGAAGAAGGACAATGGTCGATACCGAATATTCTTTCAATTTTCGCACAAGTCCACTAAACTCATAGCCCCGATCCTCTCCACCCAAGATAATAGATCCAAGTTTTTCCTTAAAAACTTCAATACCCGCGATTGTTGATTCCGGTGTTGTTGAAATAGCATCATCATAAAAATGAACACCTTTGACATTATCAACATATTCCAATCGATGAGGCAGTCCATAAAATTGTGAGATCGATCTTTCAATAACATTATTCTCAACCCCTAATAAATGTGTCGCGGAAATAACAGCAAGAACATTATCTTTATTATGATCACCGGGTATTTTTACTGCGCCAACGGGAAATATCTTATTTCCACCTTCATAAAACCATTTTTCGTCATACCACACATTATCTTGTTCACCATATATTATTTTTTTTGCTTTGGTTTCTAACTCTGTCAATTTTTCATATTGTTTGTTTACAATAAGAAGATCTTCTTCGGATTGACCGCGCGTAATATTTTTTTTTGCGTTGAAATAATTATCAAATCCTCCGTGGTAGGTAAGATGATCCGGGAATAAGCTTGTAATAATTGCGATATGCGGATGAATATGCGTGCCTTCAAGTTGATAGCTGGAAAGCTCACAAACAAAAGTAGTATTTTTACACTCAACGTATTTGAGAGCGGGAACACCTATATTTCCGATAAGTTCTGTTTGCCTGCCATCCTCTTTGAGTACCTCAAAAAGCATGGATACAACCGTACTCTTGCCCTTAGAGCCGGTAACACCAACAACAGTATTAGACGAATCTATAGAATCAAAAAATATTTGAGTCGCTGATGTTATTTTTTCAGCAAGTGGTTTAAGCTCGGGCGACATAGAGATCCCCGGTGTTTTTATAATAACGTCAAAATCTCCAAGACTATCTTGATAATTTTCCCCTTTTAAAAGGCTCACATTTTTATCTGAGCAAGATAAATTTTCATTCTGGTCTGCTATAGCAAAATGTTTATCCGGAAAATATTTTCTGAGCACACGAAGAGTTTCCACACCTTCCCTGCCAAACCCAAGTAAAACTATTTTTTTATTTCCAAGAGTGCTGATATTCATAATTTTTTGATAATATTTCTAAACTCCTGCGGAACAGTATCTACAGAGCTTACGGTAAGAGCTTCTTTTATAAGTCTATCCGGATCTTCAACGTTTCCAAGAATGTTGTCGTCAAAATATTTCATAATAAAGTCATTTGCATATTCCCCTTTTCTACTTGCTAATATAAATGCTGCCATACTTTCCTCCAGTGTTCCTACACACTCAAAAGGCTTGAACTTATGTTTACCAATAAGAGAAAGAAAAAGGGGCTGAAGTTTTTCGTCCGCAAAAAGATTTTTACCAAATATTTTTACAACCTCTTCTTTAGGAAGAAAGGCAGATAAAGCCAAGAAAATAAAAGCACACTTAGGACAAAAGCCGCACCATTTCCCCTTAGGTTTTTCTTTTGTTATTGTCCAATTCGCGTTACAACTCGCAAAAAGTGGAAAATAATCTTTGTATTGTGAAAATATTTTTATTATCTTAAGCTCGCAAAGAGGTCGCAGTAGACTGAAAACTTCAATACTGGGAGTAATATACTTATGTAGATATTCTGAGAAAGCTTTTTCAAACGTTAGACTTTTGCTGTACTGATGATTTATGACTTCACCAAGGTACTCTACATTTCCCTCGTCCGCACTTTTTTCAATTGAATGAACAACATGTTTATAGCCAAACAATATACAAAACACCACAGAAAGAAAGTTGATATACGCTGTAATGGGAATATGTCCATTATACGCACCCTCTTCGTTGAGACGGAAAAGCTCCGGCGATAATTCTCTTTTAATATATAGAGTTCCCTTTCCGGCTTTTTCCGCTATCTTCCGGATCGTCTCATTCTCCCCGTATCTTAAAAGATCAAAATCTATTTCTTCGTGCTTCATTAATTCTGTCGCCACAATGGAATCTTTGCCTCCGCCTAAGAGCACCAGTGTACGCGAAGGAAGTTTCACCTCGGAAGCAGAGCTATGAACATCTTTCTCAAAGGGAAAATTAACAAGACCCCTAAAATCAATATTATTCTTGAAAAAGAATTCGCCAAGACCCTTGGTGTAAATATCATTCCAAAAAACAGCTTGTTCTTTTGAGAGATTGCCCGAGGAAATTTTTATCTCAGGAGGACAATATATTTTATAATAACTTACCCCCGCTATTAAATGGAGGTTAAATAATGCTTTATCTAATAATTCTTTATCAAATTCAAAATAATCATTGTCCGGTAGTTTTATTTTTTCACAGAAAAAAACGTTACTATCAAGAGAATAAAAAAGTTTAATTTCTCTCTTTTCTTTATTGAATTCATACGATTCAAATATAAAAGTCTTGTACTTACCCATGTAGGAATAATACAATGTTATTTGTAATTTATAAACCGGTTTAACTCTCGTTGAAAGTGGTTTTACCCTAAATATCATCTACAACAATGAATCGCCCCCCCAGCAAAGCTACGGGGTATCAGTGGTTACTCCATACTCTCAAACAAATTCGATCGTACTTGGTAAACTGCTTGTAAGGAGAGATCCCTTATACTTTGTTACACCTCATACATTAACCCACGCAGTAGAACTGCGAAGAATTCTTTTTGATTAAAAGTGTTTTGGGGTCATTTATATACTATATGTTATTCCTATGAGGATCCGAGGATGTCTTCTATTCGTGCAATGATCCCATCAAGACTGTAATCCGACTTTACCACATATCCTTTTACTCCAAGTTCAAGCCCCTCACTTATCTTTTCATTATCAGAAAAATTTGAACTTATGAGTACAGGTGTCTGTGATTCACCGTTTTTCTCTTTAAGAGCACGTAAAAATTCAAGTCCATCCATTTTGGGCATTTTTATATCAAGAACAATAAGATCAGGATGTTCTTCTCCTACTTTCAAGAGTCCTTCTTCCCCATCTTCCGCAGAAACAACTTCATATTTGTCCGCATAAGATTTACTAAATGTGTCTCGAAATATCTTCAAAAAGATCTTGTCGTCATCTATAATAAGTATTTTTTTCATATTGCTTTCACTATATTAAATATTTATCGTAAAGTAAAAAGTACTTCCTTTCCCCTCTTGTGACGCAACACCGACAAACCCTCCGTGGGCCTCTATTACGCCTTTTACCACAACAAGTCCCAGTCCCAAGCTTGTTCTGCTTTCTCCTTTCCTTGTAACAATATTGTCTTTGTCAAATTTGGTAAACAACGCCCCAATTTTCGATCGTGGAATACCGACACCGGAATCAGTGATTCCAATAATAACACAATCCTGTCTTTCTCGAAACGTCACATCCTCCTTTTCTTCTACAAACCACTCAACGCCGGCGGTTTTCGCTTCTCTACTGAGAATTTCTTCTTTTTTATGACGAAATATATCCACCGAAATAGTCCCGCCGAGTTCGGTATATTTTATTGCATTGGAAAGAAGGTTGTTTAATACCTGTTCGATCCGTATTGAGTCCATTTCAAGCTCGACCGGCACATTTTCCGAATAATTCATCTCCATTGTTATATTTCTGTCTTTTGCGGCAATGTCGAAGAAATGAAATCTCCCTTGTATAACTTGCTTCAATTTAGTTACCCGTGTTGAAAGAATCAATTTTTCATTCTCAATGTTTGAAACATCCAAAAGATCATTTACCAATTCAAGCATTTGAGATGACCCTTTGAATATCATTTTTATATATTCATCATATGTCTTCTTGTCTGTCCGTACTGTATCATCATGCATTACTTCACTCACTTTCTTAATACCATCAAGCGGTCCTCGAAGCTCATGTATCATAAGTGATGTAAATTCTTCCTTGAGCTTCTCTGCCTCTTTCTCCTTTGTCACGTCGTGCAGAACCACTACCCCACCGAGGATCTGATCCTTCACAATATCTGCAAAACCTTTGACCGGAGACACGGAAAGCTGAAAAAAATTATCTTCCACTTTTACCTCAGGTGTAATAATGATCTTATTCAAAGTAATACTTTCCTTGAGAGTTTCCCGTATATCAAAAGAGTCCCCTAGCCCATTAATAAGATCAAAAATATCAATACTGGAGTTATCTTTCAACCCAAGGTATCTCTTAGCGGCAGGATTTACCGCCATCACCTTATATTCACGATCAGTCATTACCACACCATCGGTCAAGCTCTCCACCACAGCACTAAGTTTTGCTTGTTCGGTCTTCACCACTTGCTCAAGTTTTGTAACCGCCTGTGATGCTTGTGCCACTATTTTGTAAAGGATCATAACATCCTGTTCTTTGTATTGCTCCTTTCTTGTATGAGCCACTGTAAGTAATCCAACAACCCGCCCACCAATAACAAGTGGGATATTAAAAAAAGACTCGATCTTTTCCGGTGAACCATCCAAGACAAGGGCTCCGGAGAGACTTTCTTTGATATCTTTTGTACGAACCTCCTTTTCAAGAAGAGCGGTAAGAGAATCTTCCATCTTTTTTTTAACTCCATCAACAAATTTTCGGCAAACAGACTCTTTTAGATCGATCTTAAAGGAAACCGGGTTATTTTCTTTTTGATCTACAAGCATGTATGACACCGTGGTATATTCGATGAATTGTCTGAGAGATCCTGTGATCATCTCGACCACCTTTTCGACATCAAGAGAATACCCCATTCCCTCACCCAATTTCTCAAGAACAGCAAGTTCGTACACCTTACGACGTACCTCGATCTCACAAGCATGTGCTCGTATACGAAACGACCTCTCTCTCCAACAGAGAACACAACCGGCTATCAGCACAATAATTCCAATAATTCCAATAAGGGTATTTTCCATACACTCTAAAAACACATCCTTTTAGCTGTTCTCTTTTTCAACCGCAGGATATTTTTTAAAGATCGATCCAAGTGTTGCTTTCACTATCTGTCCAGAGAGTTCCACATACTGATCGATCAAATGTTGCAGTGTTTCTTTTGGATCATTCTCTATGGTTATTACCTGCCCCTCATCTGTTATTGTCAATCCTTTTACGCCACGTGCACGCATGATCGCAATCTCCGGACCCAAGATCACCGCTTGTTTTGAGATGATTTCCGTCATAAGACGTTTATATTCTTCTTTGCTTTCCATATAACTAGTAATTTAATGTGATAAATTATTAACGACCCTCTATCGCACGAGCCATTTTGGTTGCGGCGATAGCCATCAATATATACCCAATAATAAAAAGTGCGTTATCTACCGTCGAAACATCTTCTATCGGAATAAGTGAAGGATATTCACCAATAGTATACCCTATAAGAACCACTGTCATTCCCACACCAAAATAATTCAGGACTTTACCAAAAACACCTCCTCTCATTTTTCTTGCGTTGCGAAAAACAATAATGCTGGTTGCCGCAGCAATAATAAGTGCACTTCCCAAAGCATAAGTTTTCAATATGCCCGACATTGCAGTAATCTCCTCCAGTGAGAATAAATACTCGGCATGTGCAATGTTCACAAAAGTAAAAAGGAAGAGGGATATGCTAATAATTATTTTTTTCATATATATAAAAATTTATTACTTGGTAAAATAAGCATACTGGAAAAATCCTCGGTACTTTAATAATACCATACGAACCCACTTTTAAAGTCAGTGCTTATCCACAAAAATTACTCGTCCTGAAAATTCGTCTACCTCTAAAAATCGAAGAATATACCTCATATTTCAACTACTAAAGGAACGCTATCACTGATGAGCTCTTAAAAATGCCTGTGTTTCTTTTTTATAATACTCGACACTCGGTTGATCAAAAGCGTTGATATTCATTAAATGTGCCATATACATCGTTTCCATCATCTTATATTGAAGATACTGACCAAGAGTAAAAGCTGACAATTCCGGAAATTCCACAACAATGAACGGAAGCTTTAATTTTTTGTACGTTGTATGCACGCCGGAAATGATCGCTCTCATAAGATCAACAGCGCTTTTTCCGTTCATATTCTCCACCAGTCTCTCAAAAACCGTTGCCTCCGGCACCGTATGGACACCCATCATGTCCTGCACAGTTATTATCGTCGTGAACTTATCACGCGGACCTCCAAAATATAACTGCGCCATTGAATGAAGGTCCGTCGAACCGATCGAGATGATCGGTGTTATGCCCGCATGCACTTTATTTCCATCAATATCCTCCTCTTTCCCAAGACTTTCTCCCACCAGTTGTCGACACCATTTGCCGACCGATTCCATCTGCGGAGAAAAGAAAAAACTATTATGAATAAAATTACCATGACTATTTGCCTCGTATAATGCAAGTGCAGATACAAGCGCCGGATTTCCCCACCAATCGGAAGACAGACATTCTTCGCGCATCACGCAAGCTCCTTCGAGAAGTTCACGAATAGGCACACCTGCCAAACCAAGCGGGAACAACCCGACCGGAGAAAAAACAGAATACCGACCCCCCACTCTTTTTTGTATTGGAAGTCGCTTATACCCAAGGTCGTGTGCTTGATCCCAAAGCAACGATCCCTCCTCTGTTGTTACCACTATCCTGTCTGAAATATCTCCAAAATATTTTGAAAGTTCATTGTGCAATATCTCAAAGTTGGCTATCGTTTCTGTTGTGTGACCCGATTTACTAATGACATTAATAACAAACTCCCTATCGTCTTGTGCTTCGTCTATAAGTAATTCACGTATTGTTGTTAATCTTTCTTCATTTATCGTGTTGAGAAAAAGTAATTTGGGAAAACGATCTCTCTTATACGTATCGTACACACCGAACAACGCTTCAGAAACCGCTTGCGCACCCAAACTTGATCCACCGATACCGACAACCACTACATATTTTAGCTCCGGTTTTTTGTATACCGCGATCGCATCTTCAACCGTCTGCAAAGACAACGTGTCTGACGGACAGTTAAGTGACGCCTCCGGTGCCGCAAAGTCACCCTCCTCTACCACCTTTTGCATATAAATACGGTATGCTTCAAGTTTTTTTGAGCCGTTTTCAAAAGAACTTTCATCAAGTCCGCTTTCTTTAAAATCAAATTGTATATTTTTCATGTATTTAAAAATACTGTTCAAACCACCAAGTCCGCAATTTTATAATACCATAGATGATAAACGCTACCCATCTATATATAAGTGTGGTATTGTGCTAAAATTATCATTACACAACATATACCCGTTTTTGTAACGTTTTGATAAAAACTTGCATATAATAGGTAGTAAAAACATGATGCATTGAGCTTACCAAAGGAAAAAACGTTGGAAAACCTTGTTATTTCAAGTGTAAAGGGCGATGAACGGGCTTTTCGTTTTCTTTATGAGCGGCTCAATGACCCGTTGTTTAAATATATTCTCTCTCGAACAAAAGACAGAGATGACGCGACCGACATTCTTCAAGATGTCTTTGTTGATCTTTGGAGAGCATTAGATACGTTTACTTATACATCAGATGGTCAGTTTTACGGATTTGTATTTACTATCACCAAACGCAAGCTTGGAAAACATTATAAAAACAAAAAAGTTTTCCGCGAGATCGATGAGAATCTTCTTGAAAATAGTTATAAAATGGACGTGGAGTTCGCCGATGATGCACGAATCCTCATGAAGGCGATCGAGGAATTAAAAGAAAAATACCGCACCGTCATTAAACTTCGTTATTGGTCGGGGCTCACCTTCCCCGAAATGGGAAAACTTCTAGGAGATAAAGAAACAACCGTAAAGGTGCGACACCATAGAGCGTTAAAGCTATTGGAAGACATTTTAAAAACATATGAACAATAAAAAGATACAGAAAATTTTAAAAAACATTCATGTAAAACCGCTTACTTTGCGCGAGCAAGATTTGGTATGGGAGAGAATCCGTTTTGACATGACACAAACCCCAATACAGAAAGCTGTACACTCTCGAGCTATTTCTCCTTTTAAAAAGTCTATTGCCATTACCCTTATTTTCGGACTTACCGCGGGAACAGCTTTTGCGGCAGACAGCGCCAAACCAGGTGACCGGCTTTTTGTAATTGATCGTGCCTTGGAAGGTATTCAAATGTCTGTTGCATCTGAAGAAAAGAAAGACGACCTTCGTGTTAAATTTGCGCTTGAACGCGTCAAGGAGGTAAAAGAAATATTTAAGGAGATCGATGTACACTCAACAAATACTTCGATAAAGGTTGCCCCAGTTACCCCAGAGGAAGACGATCAACCCATAGAAACCCCTGCGGAAGAAAGTGACGACACTCCCCCAGAAACAGACAACACAGATTTAGAGATCGAAGTTACGGATGATGTTGAGGTTGAAGAAATAACAGATCTCGACATAGAGACAGTCGATGAGCCGGAAGAAATTGAAGATAGGCCAGTGGTAACGGAAGACATTGAGGTCAATCCTATTGAGTCGGAAGAAGGTGCTTTGGAAGAAACCGCAACTGAAGATCAGGACACTAAAACCGAACCGGAGTCCCCTTCTGACACCACAAAAGATATTCTTTCTTCTGATGAGACACCGGAACCTGTTGGCATTGGAGAAAACCCCGCAGACACAACAGACGATCCTGCCAATATGTCCGATATCGAACATATTGAAGACCAATTGGAACAGGTTGGCGCTGATGCTTCACTCTCAGACGGAGACAAAAAACGTATTGAGCTTGCGCTCGGCACAGCCCTTTCGTTCTTGGGAGATGTTAAAGGCGAGCTTATCGAACAAGAAAATACTGACGCTGTCTCATATATCGACCTAATGCTTGAACAACTTAACAATGAGATCGCTTCACTTCCGGAAAATGTAGTATTTGAGATCAACCTTTCTGCAAAAAAAGAAACGGTAAAATTTGAAATAACATCACAAGACGACAAACCAAAAGTGCAGATCGAAGTGCAAGAGAAAGACAATGTTGCCCAAGAAATAGAAACCGAACCAATACAGAAAGAAAAAACAGAACCTGCCAAATCAACTCTTGAGATCAAAGAAGGCGGTCTTAAAATAACGTCTCAGGAAGAGGTGGTAGAAGATATTGAAAAAGACGTAGAAGAAGGTGAAAGCGTAGATATCGTAGATATTGATATTGATGAAACAAAAGACGGAGATGGCGCAGAAAAAAAAGAAAATGAAGACGGGACGCTTCTGGATGTAGAGGTTGTTATAGAAAAAGCCGAAGGAGAAGAAAATGAAGAAGGTACTACTGAGGACGAAAGTCTAAAAGAAGAATTGCCGGAAGAAGAGTCAACAGACACCACAGAAGTAGAACCACAAGAAAAAGATGACGGTACTACCACAGTAAAAATGATCATTGAACAATGGGAAGGCGATCTTGAGATATCAGTAACCGATCAAGGTGCGGGTCTTCACGATATTATTGAAGAATATACTGACGAAAAAGGAGATGTTTAGAGTTTGAGAGCGACCAAAACTTTTTTTGACAATATATTTACTTCTGATCATAATTAAATTATTAAAAATTAACTTTAAAAATTATGAAAGTACTATTTGATATAACCTATTAAAATCATGAAGGCACTTGATAGAACAATGTAGTTCTCTAAGACAAAAACCACCAGACCTTTTAAAAGGTTCGGTGGTTTTTGTTTGAGTGTTTGTATCTTCTAAACTCCAAATCTCTTAAGAGCTTTTTTCAACGCATCCATGGGTAGACCGATAATACTGTTTGTGTCACCTTCAATATTGTCAACAAATGCTTTCGCTCCCCCCTGTATTGCATATGACCCCGCTTTATCAAGCGGTTCCCCGGATGCTACATATTCATCGATCTGTTTTTGAGAAAGTTCTTTAAAAAAGAGAGTACATTCAACCGCTTCGGAATATATTTCTTTGGTTTTTGTGTCGAGTATCGTAAAACCGGTTATCACTGAATGTCTATTGCCGCTTAGTCGCGAGAGCGTACTTTTGGCATCTTCTTTTGAAACCGGCTTCCCTATAACTTTGCCCTTAAACACAACAAAAGTGTCTGCGGCAATAACAAGCGCGGGTTCGAGCACACTCTGCGCCACTTCTTGCGCTTTCCCTCTTGAGAGATGTTTTGCCAACTCCGGAGGATCCATCGGCAGAGTCATGTCTTCGCGATAATTACTTTTAATTATTTCGAATTCAAAACCCGCATCTTTAAGCAATTCCCTGCGGCGCGGCGACCCCGAAGCCAGTATTATTTTTTTCATTATTTTAAGTTTACCTTTCTTTGAGGCAAAACAAAAGCCAGCAGAAGCTGGCTTTTAAAAACTATCCCACGCTTTCGCGCAGCATAAATTCTATATGTTCCGGAACCTTTGGTGGTCTCCCTCGAGAATTGGTCTTTAAATACAAAACAATTCTGCTTATTAATATCTTGTCTTGTTGGGATAACCTTTCACGCTTTTCTAGGTCAGAACAAATGAAATTTATGTATCCTGGAAAAAAATTGATAATTTTTCTTAAAATATTTTCGCTCATAATAATATTATACAGAGCAACCTTTTTTGTGCGCTGGAGACGCACAGACAAAAGGTCTATACGCTCCTTAAAATTGATAAAGATAAAGGCGGGAAGTCAAAAAAAGTTAATTATAAAAGGACTCCTTACCTGTCTTTAGTCATACATAATATGATCCAAAGAGTCAAGGGCTCGTAATGGTTCAATATCTTTAGAACTTTTGATCAACCTGCGTTGACCTTCCCCTGCTGCTCCACTTCTTTAATAACTTTTTCTATTTCTCCAGAATCTCCCAGATAATATGACCTGATAACATTAAGATCGTCGTCGAATTCATACACAAGCGGCACTGTGTAAGGAATATTGAGCTTCACAACTTCCTCCGGCGGCATCTTGTCAAGAAAAGTTTTAAAGGCACGTAGACCGCTTCCGTGTCCTGAGATCAAAATTTTCTTTCCTGCTTTCAGTTCAGGCACAATGTTATTTTCCCAATATGGCACAACTCGCTCAATCGTATCTTTAAGAGATTCTGCGAAAGGTAAATATTTCTCGTCAACATCTTTATATAATTCATCGTTCCCGGACCATCGCGGGTCATCTTTCGTGATCTCCGGCGGACGAATATCAAAACTTCTTCGCCATATCAATACTTGATCTTCCCCTTCTTTTTCGGCTGTTTCTCTTTTATTGAGCCCTTGCAAAGCTCCATAATTGCGCTCGTTAAGACGCCAAGATCTATGAACCGGAATGTCGTCAGTTTGTCCTAACTCTTCAAGAATTATATCCAGCGTTCGCGTCGCGCGTTTGAGCACAGAAGTAAACGCAACATCAAAAAAATACCCTTCTTCTTTTAGTAATTTTCCAGCTTCGCTCGCTTCTTTAATGCCACGTTCCGACAGATCAACATCTGTCCAACCGGTAAATTTGTTCTCTTTGTTCCACTGGCTTTCCCCGTGCCGCAAAAATACTAATTTTTTCATAATGTATCCATTTTAGCATGGGATCATATAAATTTATATATTAATTCCGTATTGCTAAAAATTTTTAAGTTTAACCCATCAACCGTAACATATTTATTCCCCAAAAAACCGCCCCTGAGGATTGAGAGGATTGGAGAGACTTGGTGTTTCTCCACTTGGTAACCATGTTACCAAATAATTTTTAAAACTTAAAACTTCTTATACGTTCCTTCATTTCGTCTGCTTATCATAACCAGAATTATATCTTCTCCTTTTTTCTGATATATTATCCACAGTTTTCCTTTACGCGCGCGATAATGCCTGCCTTACTTCTGTTAGTAGCACGCCTCCCTTTTTTATCTTGGTAAAATCAATGGTCGTTTCCCACACATCCTCTTGAGCACTGTGCTCGTCAAGATTTTGACGAAGTTCTTTTGCTCTGACAAGATTATCTTGTGTGTCTTTTGTTTTCATATTTCTTAAATTAACTTTTAGGTTAATACCCTTCTTTCCCTTATTGCACAACATCTTCCAAAATAGGTCTTTCGAACACTTCTTCGATCACAAAATCATATCGCCCCAAAAGCTGCCCACGCGGTGTCATAACATCAACCCGCCAACGCCCCGGAAATATATTTTCTTTTAAAGAATATCCACGATATCCCCCATCGCGACCGCCGACAATATCATAAGATATATTAGACGATTCTACCCACTCTTTGTTTGCCTCATTATAATACGCCCATCTGTGTACTATTTTTGTGTCGAGATCGGTGGGAGAAAAAACGGAACTGAAAAAATAGACAGGTTCGTTTTGAAAACGGTGATATGTTGGTTTGTACTTTTTATAAAATTGATACCATTCAACCCGCTCTTGTCGTACAACATAACCGTTATCTATCCTTTCCACAAGATGATAGATCCCTGCGTTTTTAAGAGAAAGCGGTATCGGAGGTATTACGTTGGTAAAATACATTGCGTTTATCGCTATATATGCACCCCCTATTATTACAACAAGCTGCTTTGCTCCTTGTTGTACACGCCACGGGATGATCTTGTAAATAAAATACAAAAAAGCACCCATCAAACCAATACTCACCAAACCACTCAATAGAAATACCCATACACCAATAGAACCGACAAGTATCGGAATGTAGAATATCGTAAATGAAAATAGCGCAATATAAAAAATAGCTATTTGAAATCCAAAACGAAGATAGCGTGTTTTGAATAATTCATTACCGACAAGCAATACGCCGAGAAAAATAATAAATATCCAACTCCCTGCAAGAGAAGCGCTTCTGGAGTAAAAAATAAAGTACCCTGAAAAGAGTCCCCCGAAAGCAAATTGAATAACAAGAGGCAGTAACGGCATCAATTTTTCGACAACCCGCCCCCGTATCCTACCGCTTTCGTACAAATTCACCGACACAATACCCAGTCCGGCGACACCCAAATAGCTGAACAAAACGAGATTCTCAAACCAAAGATCGATACGTTGCAGAGTAAAATTATCGACAACAAAACCAACCAAAAGTGCAAGCGAGCTCAGATGACGCTCGTGACTTGTATAAAAATTCTTTATCTTTTCACCCCGCTCAAACCACATCTTAAAATATCTACTCGATCTTATTCTTATCCTCCACCATACTCTTAACATCTTTTGCCTGTTCAAGCAGATCAGTATGTTGCTCAAATACAGACTTCGTCTCATCAAAACCCTCAACCTTTACATCCTCCGCGGGTTTTGCATAAATGGACACAAAGACAATAGCCACAACAGCTACACTCATCAACACGATCAAAAGCCCTGATCCCTTTTTATTCATAGCAATAAGTATAACATGAGATACTATAGCCCTTCGCGTATCCACATATCCAATCCATCATCCTTTCGACGGGGGATAATATGCACGTGAAGATGAAATATAGATTGTTGAGCATCTTTCCCGGACGCATTTAAGATATTTACAGCTGTCACACCGTCTTTCCCAACCTTTTTTTGACTCAAGGTCTGTACAACACTCATAACTTCTTTAAAAATATCCGGATCAACATCAAGGACACTTTCAAAATGTCGCTTGGGAATTACAAGCGTATGCCCGGAAGTTACCCCCGGCGCAGCTTCAAACGCTATTACCGAATCGCTCTCAAACACAACAGATGCCGGAGCTTGACCCCTTGCTATTTTGCAAAAAATACAATCCTTCATGAGACTACTTGCTTATCTTTCCGTCAAAATGCTCCTCCTGCTCATCTGATTTTGTGGGGTGTATCGTGCCATCTTTGTGCTCGGGCGGTGAATAGATACTATAGAGTTTTAGGTCCATATCTCCGGTGTTTATTACATTATGATCAGTACCTGCCGGAATCACAACCGCCCAATCATCTTCAGCGCTGTGTTCTTCCCCATCCAAGATCACTTTTGCTTTCCCTTTTTCAATACGAATGAATTGATCGAGTTCGTGTACCTCCATACCGATCTCATCGCCCGGCTTTATATTCATAAGTACCAATTGACTATTTTTCGCAGTATAAAGAACACGACGATAATCTTCATTTTCTAATGTTGCTTTTTCAATGTTTGTTAGATATCCTTTCATAATATTTTTAAATTATACTAATAACAGGTATTAAACTCCAGAGCAAGCTCTGGACTCAATTTTGAGTTCGCTTCGCTCACACTGACCCGCGGCAAGCCGACGGGGTATTTACCTGATATTAGCTCCTCGGCTCGGGAATGTAAAAGTTACGCTTCGCTCCACTTTTACATTCCGCTCGCTCTACGTCGCTAATAACAAACCCTAACTGCCATTATACTACACTCCCATACATACACCATTAAGCTAACCGATCTGCTCTTTTTTTGCTTGGTGCTTTTCGTATCGACATACTTCTGCTATTCTAATGGTCAACAAACATCACAATATAAAACATATGAAAAAACCTGAAATATTATCCCCCATACAAGACTTCACATCGCTCAGCGCCGCTATCGAGGCAGGAGCTGACGCAATATATTTTGGTGTACATGGATACAATATGCGCGTTACTGCAAAAAACTTCACAAAAGACGACATCGTCAAGATCACAACGATCACACATGATGCCGGAGTAAAAGCATACATGGCTCTAAATACGATCATCTACGAAGAAGAACTTGATAAAATGTATACAATATTACAGAGTGCATATAATGCAAATGTAGACGCGGTCATATGTTGGGACCCGGCAGTAATACAGGCGGCACGAAAGATCGGGCTTGAAGTACATTTAAGCACACAGGCAAGTGTTGCCAATTCACAAGCCGCATTATTTTTCAAAAACCTTGGAGTTGCTCGTATTGTACTCGCCCGAGAGTGCTCTCTGGAACAAATAAAAAAGATCAAAAAGGAAACGAATATCGAGATCGAAACTTTTATACATGGAGCCATGTGTGTATCAATATCCGGCAGATGTTTTTTGTCACAATTCACAACAGGTCAATCAGCAAACCGCGGAGCGTGCCGTCAGCCATGCCGGCGGAACTATATAATAAAAGACACCGAGGGAGAATTTGAATATGAGGTTGGTCCAAACTACGTTTTGAGCCCCAAAGACCTCTGCACTCTCCCCTTTTTTGAAAAACTTGTTTTCTCGGGTATCGACTGCTTCAAGATCGAAGGAAGAAACAAAAGCCCGGAATACGTACACGACACAACGGCTGTCTATCGAGAGTTATTGGATCTTATATGGAACAACAAAGACCACCCGGCAGACAAAGATTTTAAAAAAGAACTCGCTGAGCTTAAAAAGAAGCTACTGCCAAAGCTGAAAAGAGTATTCAATCGAGAGTTCTCGAGTGGCTTTTATCTGGGAAAACCAATGGACGAATGGACGGACGCTTCCGGAAACGCTGGGACTGAGAAAAAAATATACATCGGCAAGGTTACAAAATTTTATGGGAAACTAAGTGTCGCAGAGATCATATTACATGCAAATGAAACGCTTGCCGTAGGAGATGAGATACTAATACAAGGAAATGCTACGGGGAGTGTCCGTACAAAGATCGAATCTATGGAAATAGATCATAAAAAGATCAAGCAAGCGACACAAAGTGATATTGTTGCAATAAAAGTTGATACGAAAGTCCGCACCAATGACACTGTTGGACGCATTGATCGGGTTGATCATACTGAATAGATCTCTGCTCAATTACAAAAGTTGCTATTCAGAGTTTATGTCCGTTATTTCTCCCAATCCTCTACGATAAGCTTTTTGCCTACCTTACGAACGGTGAGTTTTTGTCTTTCTTTCCACCCGAGTTCTCGAATGTACCCTATCGGTAATGTTATGCCGTAACTTGAGCCACCGGCAAACTTGGTGAGCTTGCGAATGTTCTCTTCCCCTATTTTTCGCCGTGTTTTCATATACCCCATTATACCAAACATCTACGTAGATATCTACGTAGATGTTTGAGGTTAAAATAGATGAGTTCTGACCCTCCCCTCCTGATTTTTTTTGTTTCCTTTTTATTCTTTATGTTAAACTGGTATTAATTAGTGGTAATAATTACATTACGCAGAATTTGGATAAATTTCGATAAACAAAAATATGAAAAAGGTAATAATAATATTTTTATTTATAATAATAATTTTTGCAGCCTACGCATTTTACGAAAACGAGCGGCAGAATAGTAAATATTTTATTTACACAAATGATTATAAGCCGAGTCTTAGTAGTAAAACCGCTGAATACGACAAGCTTGATTGCTCAAACGATGGAACCAAAGATTGCATAATACTAGCTGAAGAGATCAAAAATGTTTCCGAAAAAATTGCAAATTTATTAACAAAAGAAGATAATTTTTATGATCAAATTAAAAATTATGAATATGAAGAAATTAACAGTCAAGATGCCAACCTGTTAAAAAAAGAAAGCAATAGTAATTTTGTTGATAGTACCTTAGAAAAATATAAAGAAATGGGTTTTGATATAGAATACTTCAAACATGGCAAAATTGAAGCTATTTTAGATGACGGGGGTATATTATTTACCGACAATACTGATGAAGATCTATATTTTTATGACACCGGATACATATTCAAGGCACCATGTGATAATGATGTAAAAAAGGCAAAAGCGGTTTTGAATAAAGATGGTTTTATAGATGGGATATACCAAATTGATAATAATTGTGAAACTTATTATTACATTGGTCGTAAAAAATTTTACGATAGAATAATAAAATCATATACGGGAAGGGAAAAACTTTTAGGATATGATTATGCAAACAGATTAACACTTAATGACGATAAAACAGCTTTTGCTTTTTTTTATTCATACCCCCATGAAGCAAGTTTATTAAGCGCAAAAGACAGAAGCCGTAGTAATTTTTTAGCATATCAAGATATTTCAGAGATAAGAACAACCATGAATATTCTTGATACCTTAACGGATAAAGGTCTGGAAGTATCAGAAAAAATTCTTGAAATAAATGAAAAATTTGAAAAAAGTATCGTTACAAACACTTTAAACACTCTTTTACCAAAAAAAATAACAAATAGTGGAATTGAGCCCGAAGAAATGTACGATATTGTCATAGGAAATGAAACTAATATTTATAACAAACTAATGGGAAAGAAAACTCTCGATGATAGCGAGAATAGCGAGGAGGAAGAGATGAATACTAATAGTTATACTTTTGAAACAATAACTATGTATGACAAAGATGGCAAAAGATACCCGACCGGCAGTGCAATACCGGAGATCTATAAAATGTGCTGGATTGGAAATGATCTATATTTTAGAGCTGACATTAACCCTAGGACCAAAGTGGTTGCAGATATCTATACGATCAATTTTGAAAAAGTAGATTCTCGTAAAGAACCAAAATTAATACTAACAAATGACCCCGATGACCGTTCAAAATATTATTATCTTACCGGGTGTTCTTCAAAGTTCGATCGTTTATATGTTGAATCATCCGGGGCTGAAAAATTTGGATATCTTGATCTAGACACCAAGGATATAACTTATCTTTTTGATACTAATGATATTACAGATTTACGAATCAATAATGAACTCATGAGCTTCGTTGATGAGTTTGGAAATAACTATATATTGGAATTAAATTAACTCCTATTTTCAAGCAAGGTCAGACCTTGCTAGGAATTTGCTATCCGGCTCTGAAACTCTTTAGTAAAAAGAAAGGGGAACAATAAGAAATGCTACACCATATCTTTTGTTATTAAACCGTGGTTCTATTTACACAGAGCAGAGATTTATGCCTATTTAGTTGGATAATTTTTTGGTAAAATAAGGAAGAAATTAAGAGCTAATGATTTAAATATATGAAAAACAATTCTTCTAAAAAATGCGTTCTGATTGCAGTTATTATCGTTCTCGGGATCATCGCTATACTCTTTTATTTATTTAACCCACCAACCAAAAATTATTTTCTTAATTCCGGTAATACTCATTCAGTCGTTTCAGACGAATATCACAAGACTGGAACTGTAGACGCTTGGGTTTATCATTTTGGAGAATGGACTCCGAATAAAGCAGAAACCTATGGTTCTTTAATAAAATTTAATATTCTGGAATTAGAGAATGAAAAAACAGCGATGCTCCATCTTAATATCCAGGCTTTTGATAATAAAACGATCAAGGGTCAGCGTTGTTCTGAATCTAAAAAATTTAATGTTAAGAAAATTCTTTCTTCTTGGGATTACAAAACCGTAGGTTATTCTGGGATAGAGAATTTGCAAAACAACGGTGAGGTAATTGCTAATTTTACCGTTGACCCGGACGACAGTTTCGTAGAAGTGGAACTGCCGGTTAGCGAGCTCGCTGCTAATGGTTTTACCATTAGCCAAGCAGACGGAGTTTTATGTAGAGTTTCTTTTTATTCCCATTCAGACGATAATAATTCTGAAAAACATCCTTATTTTATTGTGAATAATTAGTTTTTTAAGAAGGTTTAACTCTCTGTAAGGTCGGACCTTGCTGGGAACACCTTTTATAATTAACCCCTCCCATTAACTCGCAGAGTTTGATTTTGACTCTTATTAAAAGTATAGTATATATATTATTATGTCTATATTTGGATTCCTAAAAAAGAATAAAAAAGACTTTAAAGCTGTTGCGGAAAGACAGCTGATTGAGAATGCATCAGTGCTTAAATCTTTGCGAGATCATGATGAAGGGAAAAAAGAAATTTCAACCACTGACGTCAAAAAACGTTTGCCAAATATACAAACTACTTCATAGTAGAGGTCTTGTTTCGTTTCCAATCACCCAAGATGCAAAAAATTCACAGCTTCTTTGTCATTGGAAATTATTTGCGAATTAAATGATCTGGAACCAAATTATTATGATTTCTCTCTTGACCAACTGGCTGTTTTTGTGGAACAAGTAAAAACACAAAAACATCAGCAATTTATACGCTTGTTAGCAAGCACTTTATTCGTGAGCAAGTAATAATAATTTCTAACCTTAACTTGCCTGTCCGCATTGCAAACAAGGCAGCATTTGCCGCCTTGCTCTAAAATTTTTTAGTAAAAAGAAAAAAACTTACCCACTTTTTTTAATGGGTAAATGAATCTTATAATGGTAAAATATCAGGTAATAAGAATCTCCGGTATTTAGCGATAATCAAAACTTTATGTCAAAAAAAGAACTAACGAAAAAGATTAGTTGCTCCTTGATCTTTCTATACCTTTTTCTTCTAAGCATGAAGCTTATGTCCTCTTCGTTCAAAATGTTCGGGGAGGATTTTTCAGATCAGCTGATCTCTCTAACCTCTGATCCGTTCGTTGCTTTGTTCGTCGGAATTTTGGTTACGAGTGTTGTACAGAGTTCTTCTTTTACGACATCTCTAACAGTGGGACTGGTTGCCAGCGGATGTCTAACGCTCGGCGGGGCAATACCGATCGTACTGGGTGCGAATATCGGGACGACCATTACCAACACTATCGTTTCAATTTCGCACATCCGCAAAAAAGGTGAATTCAAAAAAGCGTTTGAAGCAGCGATCCTCCACGACATTCATAATGTGCTCGCGGTAATTATCTTTTTTCCGCTTGAATTAAAATTTCATCTTCTGGAAAGATCATCACTAGCAGTGACAAATTTTATTTTTAACTGCGGCTCTGCCTCTGACGCTATTGCCAAAAGTTCGTTTACAAGCCCCCTTAGTTACATTCTTAATCCTCCTGTAAACCTTTTTAAAAGCGCGTTGAGCGACCATGCTTTTATTCTCGCAATAATATCTTTGGCAATGCTTTTCTTTTCACTTTCGTCTTTTGTAAAAATTCTCAAACCTCTTGCCAAAACAGAGCTCAAAGAGATCATTCATCATTCAATTTTCAAAAACCCGCGAAGAAGTTTTGTTTTTGGAATATTGCTTACCGCGTTTGTGCAAAGCAGCTCAGTAACCACATCAATGATCATTCCTTTTGCCGGTTTGGGTATCTTAGAGCTGGAAGCGATCTACCCTTATGTTCTGGGAGCAAACGTCGGCACCACAATAACGGCTCTTTTGGTCGCTTTTACTCTGGGAAGTTATGCTGCGGTTACTGTTGCCATGGCGCACTGTTTGTTCAATTTGTTCGGCGGTCTTCTTATTTATCCTTTTAAATTTATTCCAATAGGTATTTCCAGAAAGATCGGGAATACTGCTTTAACTTCCAGAGCAATCCCTCTGATCTATATCGCGGTTGTGTTTTTCTTGGTTCCCTTTTTGATCGTGTTTTTGTAGTTTTGGCGGTTATGTCACTAAAACTACTCTATACAAGGAGTCTTTACTACTTATTTGTCATGGGGTGCACTGCTCGCTCCACTTCGTTACGCTCCCAGCACTGTCCTTTGACAAAGCGACATAAAAACCGATGCTTTCGCATCGGTTTTTATGTCGGTCAAAGGGTGCCTACCCGGAATATTCACTGCTCACTCCTTTCAGTCGTTGCGCTTTCGGAACCCACGGTTCCGAATGACCTCCTCCACGGGGGCGTTCCGCTGCCCCCGACCCCCTACGGGTTCAAATCCGGGTAGACAACTTCTGATAACAAATAAACGACTAGCAAAAAGCTAGCCGTTTATTTGTTATGGGGTGCCTACCCGGATTTGAACCGGGACTGGGGGCTCCACAAACCCCCGTGCTAACCATTACACCATAGGCACCATGGTTTTTTAAAAGCGGCATATGCCGCTTGTGTTATATTTTTACCACATGACAGTACTTACCGCAAGAGTTCCTTTACATATTTTCCCAGTTGTTTTTGGCTTTATTACAAGATATAATAAAAAAAAGAAACATAAGTAACAACACCAAAAAGAACCAAAGCGACTCCGCTTAATACAACAATTAAAGCAGTGCTTTTTCATATTGTCGGTTTTTTTATTAATTATATTGCACAACATTTTTTAAATTTTGTGACAAATATCTTTACATATCCCAAGTGAAACCGTTCCCAAAATGACCATATTGCGCGGTTTGGTAAAATTGCGGTTTGCGCAGATCAAGAAATTCAATAATAGCTTGCGGACGAAGATCATAACCTTTTACTTTTTCTTCTCTTCCGTCAACAAACGCAGTTGCCGCAAGCGGCTCGGGGTGTCCAATAGCGTATGCGATCTTCACCACAGCTTCTTTCGCTCCCGCTTTTACATGATCCACGGCAATCTTGCGCGCCATGTATGCGGCGCTTCTATCTACTTTTGTTGCATCTTTTCCGGAAAAAGCGCCTCCCCCAACCGCAACACGCGGACCATACGCGTCCACTACGATCTTTCTGCCTGTGAGTCCCGCATCCGCGGCAAACCCACCTATTCTCCATTTACCGTTTGGATTTTTCATCCATGTTTTTTTAATATCGCCGTCAATATATGAGGCTATTTCTTTTTCAAAAACTTCATTCAAAACGACATCGCTTAAATCCCCACTTTCACATAATGAAGTTATCACGTTAATGATCCTGCCCTCTTTTACTGTAACTTGCGCTTTGCCGTCGTGCCGCCCCATTGATCTTATCAATTTCCGAGCAAGTGACATCTCAAGCGGCATGAATTCCGGCGTCTCGTCGGTGGCATATCCAACCATGATACCTTGATCCCCCGCACCTTCATTGTCAACTCCTTTTTTAATTTCATTACTTTGTCCGGAAACATAAACGGATATATCAACGTCATCTGTATATCCATTGTCTTTATATACTTGTTTAGCAATACTCTTGTAAACATTTTCTTCAATTGGCGCGTTTGTGGTGATCTCTCCTGTAAGCACAATATTGCCGTGCCCGCCAAGTGTCTCTATCGCCACTCGCGAATACGAGTCATGCTCCAAACAAAAATCTAAAATAGCATCTGAGATTTGATCGCACACTTTGTCGGGGTGCGCCCGAGATACTGCTTCTGCTGTTTGAATCATATTTGTAACGTAATTATTTAATAAACAAAAAACTTTCCTCGTGAGGGAAAGATACGTTTAAGTCTGCTAGACAATAGTATCTTTCCCAAAAGGGTACGAATGGAGCACCTTCCAATTTGTGTCACCAAAAAGTGGTTGCTGGACGGATCATAGAGTCGTATCTCTTCCCGCCGCTCGTGATATTTTTCTATATTCGATTATAAATACATACTATCAGTATGTATTTAGGATAACAAGATTGACAAGAAAGTAGTTACAAAAAAATACGCTTGACATATTTTGTGCTGAGCTAGTAGGGAGTTAGTCGCGAACACTTAGTTTTTTGAATATTTCATTTCGTTTCACTCATAAAATATTCTTAAAAGGTCTTGCGGAATGGGTCCCAGCCCCTTCTCCTCCACTTCGTTACAGAGCGGGGACCCGCTGCTCCGTCTTTCAACTCCCGCTCTGGGCTACATAATACAGCAACCCCGAAGCGCTGCTTCAGGGTTGGTATTTTGTGCTGAGTTGGTAGGGAGCTGGTCACGAATCACTAAGCTTTTTGTTCGTCTTTCAGACTCCAAAAAACTAAGTGTTCGCGACCCCGACTCGCAGCCCCTTCTCCTCCACTTCGTTACAGAGCGGGGACCCGCTGCTCCGTCTTTCAACTCCCGCTCTGGGCTACATAATACAGCAACCCCGAAGCGCTGCTTCAGGGTTGGTATTTTGTGCCCAGAGCGGGAGTTGAACCCGCACGGTCGCAATGACCACTAGCCCCTCAAGCTAGCGTGTATACCAGTTTCACCACCTGGGCAATATTAGGATTCTACCAAAAATATGCAAAAAAGAAAGAGCCGGTATTACCGGCTCTTTCTTTTTTAAAATTATTTTTCTTCTTTTTTCTCTTCCTTTGGTTTTTCCTCAATTTTTTCTTCGGTCTTTTCTTCCTTTTCTCTTTTGTCCGCAGGAGCTTCGGTGATAGACGTTGCTTCAGATATTGTATCACCTTCTGTTTGTTTTTCCTCCTCTTTGGACTCTTCTACTGAAATTTCTTCTACGACAGGAGCCGACATGATCTTTCGCATCTTTCGACGAATCTCACGAGCAACCTTCTCGCGAATATAATAAAGCTTTGCCCGTCGAACTTTTGAGCGTTTTACTATTTCAACTTTATCAATGGAAGGAGAATAAATTGGGAATATCTTCTCAACCCCCACTCCGCTCATAACCTTTCGTACCGTGAAAGTCCCACCTGTTTCTTTTCCATGTTTTACCGCAAGTACCACGCCCTCAAATTTTTGAATACGTATCTTGCCCTTTTCCTGAATTTTCAAATGAACCCGAACAGTGTCTCCTGACCGGATGTCTAATTTCTTTCGCTCCTCAATATTTACCGGCGACAATGTGATTGTTGTATTTTCCATATAATCATTAAAAAATGTGAGTATTTACAATACCCACTAAAATAAGTACTTAGTAATCTACCACACAAATTATAACTGTGCAATGGCTTTTTCAAAATCTTGAGGAAATGGAGCTTCGACAGTAATATCTTCTCCTTCTCGTGTGGAAAAACTAACAGATCTGGCATGGAGAGCAAGGCGTTCAAATTCAAGCAAACACTCACGTTTTGGGGCGTAGAGACTATCACAAACAATAGGATGATGTATTGCCTTAAGATGTACTCGTAATTGATGAGTCCGTCCTGTTTTCAGATGTAACTCTAAATACGCAACGTTTTCGCCACGTGCTAATACTTTATACTCAGTTACCGCTTCCCTTTTTAGCCCACGACTACCCGGCTGCGCGCTCCACTGTCGAAAATCCTTTTTGCTTTTCCCGATCGGTTTATCAATGACGCCCTCTTTTTCTTTTATATTTCCATACACAAAGGCATTATATATTTTTTTTATCCTCCTTTTCTGAAATTGTTCTTTAAGATATAGATATGTCTCTTGATCTTTTGCAATCACAAGCGCACCTGATGTGTCTCGATCGAGTCGATGCACGATGCCGGGGCGATAGATCACTTTCCCCTTCTGGCTTTCCCAAGGTTCCCCAACCTCTTTCATGTCCGGATACTTCTCAACAAGAATATCCGCAAGCGTCCTCTCATTTGACCGTCCGTCGCCATGTACCATTAAACCGGTCGGTTTATTCACCGCCAGTATGTGCTCGTCTTCATACACAATGTTGAGTTGTTCAATAAACATAAATCAAAACACGTCTCCTGTAGACTTGTTTTACTCTATCTCATTTCCTTACTCTTTTCCACTCTTTGTGTTTCTTGTTCAACAAGACCCTGTTCAAACGAGAGTACTTTTTGCCAAGTGTCTGAATTGTTTTGTATCAACGCCTCCTTACGCTGTTCAAGCAATCGTGCAACAAGTACCAAATTACTCTCGTCCTCCTTACACAAATTCAAAATTTCAGAGACCTCTTCGTCGCTCAGACCGGAAAAAAATATGTGCAAATCCTCTTTTACTTCTTCCGGCAGATTCGCATTTGTTGTTAAAATATGAAGTTGTTCTAATTCTTCGCTCATATGATTCATTTTTCTTTTCTCTTACCCCCGTATTCTCCAATAATAACTTTAAATTACTCCTCAGTAAACGCGGTTTTCCACACAAATGTTTGTCGAATAAAATTTATCCCCCTTTTCTCCTTTTACGCTCCTTATACTTTTCAACGATCTCCATAAATTCTTTTTTTGTAAATGAAGGCCAGCATACTTTCGGAAAAAAGAGCTCACTATAAACCGCCTGCCAAGACAAAAAGTTAGAAAGCCTTTTTTCGCCGCTCGTACGGATAATAAGATCTGGGTCAGGCATGTCTTTTGTCCACAGATATTTAGAAAAATCTTGTTCTTTCATGGATTCAATTTCTTCGGGTGTTTTTTCACGAGAGATCTTCTTTACCGCGGAGAGTATCTCTGCTCGACCACCATATGAGACGGCAACATATAATGTGCATAAACCTTCTTCTGTTTCTTTTTCAAGCTTTTTGATCCCTTTTTGCATATCAGAAGCAAGGCGTTCTATTTGTCCAACAAATTTTATTCTCATATTTTCTTCTTTAAGCCAACTCATTTCTTTAAAAACAAGATTTCGAAAAAGATCCATCAGATAATCTATTTCTTTTTCGCTTCTATTCCAATTTTCCGTAGAAAAAGCGTAAACAATAATGTGATGAACGTCTATTTTTTTACACCACAAAGAGATCTCCTTGAGTTTTCTGTACCCTTTTCTGTGTCCTTCAAGAGTTGGGAGTCCGCGCTTTTTAGCCCAACGCCTATTACCATCCATGATTATTCCCACACACTGAGGAATATTTGCTTTCTCCGGCTGATCATTTTTTACCATAAACTATTTTGAGTTACTATAAATAAAAGCACTTCGTCTTATGTTATCTCCTCGGCTCGGAAGTAAAAAGTTTCGTTTTACTTCACTTTTTACTTCTCTCGCTCTACGTCGCTAATAATATTAAACTCTGAAAACTCGCCCGTTGCTTCTTCCCAAAAACTTTCCACATTATCAACACGAGAGAGTAAGGGTCCTTTTTTTAGAAGAACTAAAAGCTGTTTCAATTTTTCTTCTTCACCTTCAGCTATCACTTCTACTGAACCGTCCTTTATATTTTGCACCCTACCAACCAGACCAAGCCGACGAGCTTTTCTCGTCGTAAAATCACGAAACATAACCAACTGCACTCGACCCGCTATCCGGCATTTTAATCTCTTTGTCATTGCCATTTATTATATAACATAATAAGAATATGCAACGTTACAGATATCCAGAGTGCTTGAAAAAAGTCAAAAAGTGCGGTATTCTAGAAAAACAAATGGGACAAAGTGTTCTTGATTATAAGTTTAATAAAATAAAAATATGGGTAGAGTAGGACCATAATGTAATTAATAAAACATGATGGGCGATTAGCTCAGTTGGCTAGAGCAACCCGTTTACACCGGGTAGGTCGGGGGTTCAAATCCCTCATCGCCCACACGCAAAATTAAAATCACCCTTTTGGGGTGATTTTAATTTTGCGCTGTGACGATAGGAAGTGAACTGCTTCACTTCCGTGGGGATTTGAACGGCGGAGTATGTTGGTAAACACCGAGCAAAGCTTGGCGTTTACCAACAGCGAGCCGCGTCCAGCGATACTTATTAGATTTCGATTCGTCTTTGACGAAAAAGAAATATAATTAGTAATCGTGGGACGAATCCCTCATCGCCCACAGCCGCCAAAACAGCACTTATCAGTGCTGTTTTGTTTTGCAACTTAGTAACAGCAACGAAAAAAAGATGCTTCGCAATCTATTTAAGTATAAGTGCACTGCTCACTCCTCTTCGTCCCATTCCCAGCACGACTTACGTAACAACAAAAAAACCGATGCTTTCGCATCGGTTTTTTGTTGGTTACTAAGTGCCCCCGGCAGGAATCGAACCTGCAATAAGAGCTTAGAAGGCTCTCGTTATATCCATTTAACTACAGGGGCATATTTACTCTATCATATTATCAAAAGACCGTTCACTCGTCACAAAACTTATTACAATGCGTCTGATAATCAAACACTCTGTTTGTCCGCTGTCAGCTTGTATCATTCCGAGAGTGACGGGCTTCATGGTTCTGCGTTATATCCATTTAACTACAGGGGATAGTACTCAAACCACACAAGCCTCTTCATGGTCGTTCAAAAATATAGCAGTATTACTTAAGAAGGTCAACAAACAACGCTTTCCATACCGATGCTTCATTCGACATTCTTGTCACAACCTTTTCTATATATTGAATCGCGTTTACACTTATTTCATCGGAAGAAAGTTCTTCCGATGGGACCATGCTACTGCTTTCCGTAGTTGTCGACAGTATGCTTTCGAATGTTCTTTTTTCTTTTAAAAGTTCCGCGTGTTCCTGTTCTTTTTTCTCAAAATACACCACGGTCTCTGCTAATTTACTCTGTAACGCCTTTACCTCTAACACCTCTTGCGTCTGCCCTTCTGACACCACCTGATCGGCGCCATGAATATAATATTTATTGAAAGCATGATATCCAAACACAGATACTCCGACAAGAGACACAAACACTCCGATAAGAATAACTGTCCATTCTCTGTATGGAGTTATGTATAATTTTGATCTGTCTCGATGACAACAATATTTTATTTTTTTCTTTAAAAGCAGAATGTCCATAATATAGATCACTTAATTATTTCCACCGGAGCCCGGTAGAGAGAAACTCACACCACCTCTCCATAAATCATCCTCTGTAGAGATTTTCTCAACATAAACACTGTCAACAGACATATTATACGGAAGACTCTCAATAAGCGCCACATAATACATGACATTATCAAATGCACCCTCATATGTGGTAGTAAATCTCAGAGACCCCTCTGTCGTATTCCCCTTTACGCTCGCGGTAACCCCTGCCAAACCGGAAAGACCTTCTAAATAGTCCAAAAAGTCTATATAATTATCTCTTCCAATAAAATACTGTTCTATCTTTTCCCTACCCGGCTCTATCTCCTTTAACACTGTTGCAAGTTGATGGGCGCCGCTGCCTTCGGCACTAAGAGACGCTACCTCTTTTTGACGAATAGCAACTTCAGCAGAAAGTGTCTCTATTTTATTTAAAGCAAAAGCAAAAACCCCCGCAAGTGCAATGTTTACAATAACAACCGCGCCGAAGATTATTTGTAATATATTTGTTTTTTTCTGCATTTTTATTGTTGTTCTCTTAATTGGATACTAAAATCAAAAGGCACATCCTTTTTTACACTAAGATTCTCATAAGGATAACTTTCCAAAGGAACAAACATGTCCTCTTGACCAATTCTTTTGATAAAACGATCAAGCTCTTTTCTTGTGTCTGCACTTCCTTTTACCATGAGCTTATTTGATGCCCTTGCGTATGATATTTTTGATAATGTGATCGTATCCGGTTTGATCTCGAATAACCGCGCCATTATCTCGTACGGTATTTTTTTTGTATCGGTATCTTGTTGTACTACAGCCAAACGAGCTTCTATCCTGCTTATACTTGTTTTATAGTCTTCATCGGTGTCCTTTTGTTCGTCAGTATCTGATCGATATGCGATGTTCAACCCTTCAAGTTTGCTGTCCAATAACACATATGTCGGAACAAGAAGAACAGAAGCAACAACGCCAACAGAAGCAACAGCGATAAGCGCAATTATCATAGCCCGTAGGGTGTATTCCCGGTAGACTTTCTTTTTTGTGTTTTGTGGAAGTAAATTTGCCATAAACTAACGACTGGATGACAATGCTAACCCTATTGACGTGGCATACTGTAATGATTTTTCAAATGAAATACTTGGAATATAATTTTCAAATGAATTTATGTTTCCAAAAATATTTGCAACACGAACGTTGGTATGAATATTAGACGCCAGATACTCGGGAAGTCCTTTAAAATTAGCAAGTCCTCCGCACAACAGTAATGTATCTATCTTTTGTCGTTTCTTACCAAAAACATCATCGTGATTATTCCAGTATTGATAATGCTTTCCAACCTCATCTTTAAGTGCCGAAACAGTCGGCATAAGGGCAAGAAGCATATTTTCATCTCCTTCACCTACCAAGAAACCTTTTTCTGTCTTTAGACGTTCAGCTTCTTCAAAACTTATTGAAAAATTCCTTGCCACAGCACGAGTGATCATGTCCCCTCCAATACCGATAGTGGAAGTAAATTGAACTACGCCGTTATTCACGATCGTGATACCTGTTCGTGTCTTTCCAAAATCAAGAACCATGAATGTTCCATCATCATCCTCTGGCACCACCGTCCGCGACACAGCATGAGACTCAACTTCAAAACGAAGAGGCACCAGACCTGTCCCAAGAAAAACATCCATATATTCTTCTACGATCTCTCGTGGATATACGGTCACGTTCAATTCAATAAAAGCAAGGTCATCATTGGGATCACCTCCTCGAATAATATCATAAGCAAACGTCGCTTCATTTACGGGAATTGGGACATGTTCTTCTATCTGAAGCTCCAGATTGTTATATATTTCATCCGGTTGGACTTTTGGTATACGTACAACAACAACATATCCATGTTGCTCCGGTAATGATACGTTTACAAAATGGAGGTTATGGTCTCTTCTTAATTTAGTGAAAAACGCTTTTATTTTTTTTGCATCTTTAATATACCCGTCTTCAATAAGACCTTTTGGAATGAGTCTTTTGTCAAACTTCTTTATTTTTTTTCCTTCCGGTGTATTTTCCAATTCTGCAATATGTACTGACTCGTCAGAAATATCAACCCCCGTTATGGGCATTCTCAAAAATTTTGGTGGAGGAAAAAATCTATATAACAGACTCTGCTTCATTAGGTTTATTATACGGCAAAAACAACCTTATAACAAAACATTTATGAGGATAATGCCAAAAATAAAAATCGCAATAATGAGAGAAAAGATATTAAAATATTTATAGACCAATGAACCGATTTGACTTCCGTAGCGACGCAATATATAACCTATGGCAAAAAATCGAGTACCCCTCCCAAAAAGAGCCGCTAAAACAAAAACTAAAAAATTTACATTAAATAATCCCGCCGATATCGTAAATACCTTAAAAGGTATCGGTGTAAATGCCGCTAAAAAGACCGCAACAAACGCATTGTCAGAAAACATGTCGCCAACCGTCATCATCTCACTTTCCAGATGATAAAAATTCACCAACGGCCCCCCAACTGTTTGAAAAAGAAAGAAACCGATAATATATCCAAAGATCGCACCAAGCACAGAGAAGGTAGTGGTCCAAGATGCTTGGAATATCCAATGCCGGCTACTGGTAAGCAGCATTGCTATAAGCAAAATATCCGGTGGTATCGGAAAGAACGACGCTTCAGAAAAAGCCACCCCGGCAAGCCATGCTTGTGCGTGTTTGCCGTTGGCGTGTTTTACCGTCCAACTACGAGTTCTTTCTTTTATTCTTGTTAAAAAATTGTCCATTTTAACCCACAGAACTTCCTGAAGAAACTTCTTTAAGAGGAGACAACGCAACAAACCCGACTTCTCCCACAATACCTAATATCATACCATTGCTTTCTACACCACATATAGTTCGCGGTTCAAGATTGTATACAAAGGGACACTGTTTTCCAATTATCTCTTCCGGTTGATAATACTGCGCAATACCTGAAACGATCTGTCTCACTTCATCACCAAATTCAACCTCAAGCCGTAACAGTTTGTCAGTGTTCTCTACTTTTTCAGCTATTTTTATAGTTCCGATACGAATATCCGCTTTCTTAAATTCGTCAAATGATATTTTGTCCATAATAAGATTAGTTTTTATCCTGCCTGCCGGCAGGTAGATTAATAATTTTTAGTTTGTGGCCTGCGACTCTTTATATTGTTTTTTATCCAAGTAACTTTGTAGAATGATCGCAGCCGCGGACGCATCAAGCATGTCGTTCTTTCCTTGAATTTTTTGCGCCTGATGCGAAGTGAAAAACTCGGGCTCAAAATAAAGAGGTACATCTATTTCTTTCTTCGTCTGTTCCATAAAAGTATCAATGTTTTTCATTAGAGGATTTGGGGTGCCATCCAAATTCCTCGACTCGCCAACAACAACTCCGACAATATTCTCCTCAACACAGATCTCTTTGATCTCTTTGATCAAGCTATTTGTATTTTTCAAAACATTTTTTGGAAACGCCAGTCGACCATCTTCGTCAGACGTTGCGATCCCCACTCTTTTTGTACCATAGTCAACGCCGAGAAATTTCATATACCTTGAATTACTAAAACTACTAAAACATCAGTATGCCAGGAGCGAACAAAAGAAGACCTCCCAGTAAGATCATTAGTATTCCGCCGACCAGTATAGAGAGTTTGGAGTATTTTTCACTGGCATGCAACTTATCAAAGCCATAAAGAGCAAATCCGAATACAACAAAATCATCAACCATATACGCAAAGATATAGATCATCAGATACCATTGCTGTGCCCAAAATTCAAGAGCGTTTATCTCTAATATCTTGGTGAAGGCCTGCGGAATGCCGATAGAACACGCAAATTCAATAACATTTACGGAAAGAGCCACCCCTAATATTCCAATAACCGTTGCCAAAGTCATGGGAGAAGACACGAGTTTGTGAATTTTGTTTTGTATCTTGGATTGTTTTTCTATGCTTGTTACATCACATGTGAACTTATTTTTTGTTTTATTATATTTATATAAAAAGTATATTCCGCAACCTATGGCAAATACTCCAACTAACGGCGTTACAATATTATCAAGCCCGACAAAATCCCATGTTTTATACCAAATATTCAAAATGAGATAATACATGATCGACTCGGCAAAAATAAAAAGTCCCGCCACATAGAACATTTTTTTTCTGTTTCCTATTTGCATCAATATCAAAAGAAACGCCATAAGTACCCACAATGCACATGGGTTAAACCCGTCAACCAAACCAAGGATCACGGAAAGCGAAAAAAGCGACACGCCTTCAATATCAATAACACCAAAAACCGGCAACCTAAGCTCAAAACCATTAACATCATAAAGCACTCCTTCGCTGGAAGTCGCCTGCTGGGTACTATCAAAATTATTCTTCGCAATATTTTCGAAGTTCAAGTAATCCTCAATATCGTAATCGTGCCCATCTTTGGCATATTCAATTGCCTCTTTGATCTGTTTTCCTGTTGTTTCTTCCCCACCAAAACCTTTTATGATCTCTCCCCCGACAAAAGTATACGGGGTTACACGAGGCAGATCATTTGCTTGCGTTAATCGCCCAAAAAGTAACCCGTGTTCTTCATTTTCAGCGACATTATAATATATCAAACGCACATTCGGTTCAGAAATTAAATATTCTTCAATAAATTCTTTTTCCTCTCGGCAATAACCGCATTTGTCCTGCCCAAAAAAATGAACAGAAACTACCGGCTCGCTTTCACTGGAGACAAGCTTATTTTGAACGTCTTTTTGGACAACAACAAGTTTGTTGCTTTCATTTTCTCCGGCAGTAATTGGAGCAGTGTCAGGTATAAACATATACGCCGAAGCCATACCAACTAATGTCCACGGCGCTAAAAGAAAGAATGCTATAATTTTTGTATTTTTAGATATCTTTTTCTTTTTTATACTTTTTATCTGCATAATATATTTTTAGAATCTTATATATTCTCTTCAACTACACATCTAGCAACTGCAGCACTTTTCCTTTATCTTCCACCGCCCATAAAAAAGTTGCCAATCTCGGACCGGCGTTTTTCCCGATGAGTAAATTATATACCATCTGAAAAAACCGTTTTTGCCTTTTTATGTTTTCTTTCATGTCTAGCTCTTCTTTTTTGACAATACCATAAACCAGTTCGTTTAATTCAGGTATTGTTCTGTTTGGATTATCTTTTAATTCGCTTTTTAACTTTCTAACATGCCCTAATTCTTCCTCAGATAATGTTTCTATATATTCAGTATTTTTCTCTTTTTCTAATTTTATTATCTCCTCGCGATTATAAGTTTCTAACCAATTTTTAGCTTTTACGAGACGTTCTTTTATACTTTTTTCATCATAATCTTCTTCTTGCGCTTTCAATAACTCAATCATTTTATCTTTATCCCATTGAACAATTTGCCCAAAACCAACCGCCTGTCTAAACGGAAGAGGTTTTTTGTATTCACCTTCCCTAGAAACACCACTAATTTTCAATGACTGTATATCAAAATCACTCAGGGGTTCTTCTCCTGTTTTCATTTCTTCAACTTTTCTGTCAAATTCTGCGTACTGTCTGTAAACTTCACTATCAAAAGCCAGCGAAAAAGTCTTGTTGGGCTCGGTTCTGAAATAAAGCCACTTCAAAAGTTCCGGGGAATATATTTCCAACAATTTTCCGGGTGAAACACTGTTTCCTTTTGAACCGGACATTTTGTCTCCAAGTCCCCTAATCCCTACGAAATCATATCCTTGATAGACAGGTGGCTCAACACAAAAAACCTCTTTTGCAATAACAGTAGAAGTATCGTAACTTCCTCCTGGAGTAGAGTGATCTTTCCCGCCAGGTTCAAAACTGACATCTTCCGCCCCCCACCTCATTGCCCAATCAACTTTCCATGCCAATTTTACAATTCTGACCTTAGTAATATCAATTGTTTCAGTTTTCCCGGAATCAAAACATTTGTAAGTTATTTTTTTATCTCCATCATAATCAATAACTTTAGTATTATCTTTTCCGGAAAAGCGAGAATAGACAGCAATTGGATAATAGTTTTTTATATATTCATCATCAACGATATTTTTATTCTCCTTTCCTTTGTCTGTCATGAAAGAAAGCAAAATTTTTGCTATTTTCTCTCTATTTTTTAGGGCTTCTATTATTTTTTCATCATATCTTCCAGATTTATGCTCGTTGGTTTGGTATATGTATTCTATCTCTATGTCCAAATCAGTCATTGCTTTCTCAAATTCTTCTTCTTGATATTTGGCATAAGACTTGTCTGTGCCATCTGGTGAAGGTATTCCTGTTAGAGGAAATCCAATATATTTTTCAAAACTTGGGTCTATACCCTGCGGAACTTTCCTAAACCTATCAAAATCATCCCAAGAAAAGATCATTCTGGCTTTCTTTCCTCTCTTTTTTAATTCTTCAAAAACCGCATAAGAGGTAACAATATCTCTAAAATTTCCAAAGTGGATAGTGCCCGATGGACTTATTCCCGAAGCGCACACATACTCATCTTTGTCTGGAAATTTCTCCAACACTTTATCGGTATAAGCACTAGCCCAATGAAGTTTGTTTTCTAAACTTTCATCCTCATTTTTAACCCTTTCTTCTTTTTCTGAATTATCAGTTTTAAATTTTTTCATATTATCTCCAAGTTTTTGCATCAGTTTGACTCCTTTTTATATCTAAAGACGTCAACCCTTAAGCATTGTATCATCCTATCGTACTATCGCTCAATAGTAAATTATAATACAAGCGTGTTTAAAAAAATCTCAAAACATGAAAGTAACCTTCCAGCGCCAAAAAATTACTGTCCAAAGCAAAAACGTTGCAAACATAACAGTTTTTGGTACTATGATGGGTACTGTAATGATGGAGAGATGGCTGAGTGTTCAATGAGATCCTGCGAGAGGTGGTAACATCGAGTAGTTGATCGAATTAATGATTGATACTCGAAGCTACTCAAGAATAAATAAAGTTCTTACAATAAATCAATATAACATGGAGAGATGGCTGAGTGGTCGAAGGCGACGGTCTTGAAAACCGTTGAGGGTTTACGCCCTCCGTGGGTTCGAATCCCACTCTCTCCGCATAAAACGTTCAACCCTAATGCGACACAGCATTGGGGTTGTTACGTTTTACCAGAAGGAGTGGGGTTCGAAAAAAGTCTCGTGCGAAGCCTAACGTAACGAAGTGAAGTCAGAACGAGACGGCGAGGTCACGAGTTCTTAGAGAAAACAAGTCCGCAGGACGTAGTTTGAACTTAGAACTGGGGACCGAATCCCAATCTCTCCGCAAACAGTAACTTCACGTTCCATACTCAAATACCCAAAAAGTCTTTGTGGCAACAATAGACGACTGGTCGATAAACTTAAATAGTCTATCTACATCATAAGTGTAAACAACAGTCCCTGGAGAGGAACCCGTTGTTGCTGTGTATGGGGTTCCTTCACAATTAGCTTCTAAGTAAAATATTTGATATTAAAACGATTGTTAGTAAGCTCGGAAAACTTGTAAAAGGAAAATAAGACTCTTAGCGCGTACTATTACCTATGATACGAGCACAAACAAAATACTCTTGGTAAAAAATACAGAAGCAAAATTTTGGTAAGCCCTTGGTGGTGGGTGGGAGTATGAGAAAGTTAAAGTATATAATTTATATTATCCCCGTTTATTTAAGTTTTTTACTGGTGTTTATATATTTTACATTTATACTTATAAATAAGACAAAACTGGGGATTTGTTGATTATTAGTTTTTATCAGTTTTAATAATCAATAACTTTAATATGAAAAATAAAAAAACATTTTCTTTACTAGCTGTTGTTTCGCTTGGAACTATCGCAACTGTAGCATTTGCAACAGGAGGATATATTCCTCAAAATCCGGTAATAATTACCATAGGAGGAGGGCATACAAACGGGATTTCTCCAGCAAACACTCCCTTTTCATCTCCAGATCATTCCGCAGCTCTTTATGGTTCTTCTTACGAAGCCCTTGGAGATACATTGGAACAAGTATATGGAGAAGTTGCTGTAGTAAATACTGCTCAAGCAGCTTCAATGTCTTATCCTGTATTTATTCCAGATGAATCCGGAGCTCTACAACCTACTGGCTGGAAAGGTGCTCAGTGGCAATTTGAAGAAGGACTTTCACAAAGTGGTTGGTCAGACGGTCTTCATGTTACAGGTCTCTATGTTGCTTTTTTTGGTGATTGCGGTATGTCACCATGCACTCCAGAAGCACTTGTACAATACCACTCAACAATGACCGGTGTTGTACAACAAGCACAAGCTATGGGTATTTCAGTTTTGGTGGAAGAATATCCAGATTATGAAGATATTGATTTTAATCTTCTTAGTGAATTTGCTTTTGGTGGACACGGATATATTGTTCCGGAAGAAGACTACAACCAACTTAAAAATAGCTGGAAAAATCTATGGGATAATATGGGGGTGCCAACCGTTCATGTTTGGGAAGATTTTGAAACTATAGACGGTTTTCATCCTACACACAAATCAAGCTTGAAGGGCGCTCGACGTGTTGAGAATGCTTTTAAGAAAAACTATAGCATAGGGTTGTAGTATTAAAGTATTAACTTTATTTTCTAAAAAAAACGGCTCCCATTAATGGGAGCCGTTTTTGATTGTTAACGAGTTTTATTAAACAACTTACCCAGCAGGCAAGAGCTTTCGTAGACTTTTGTAAATAGGGACAAAAACAATTGCAATAACAAACCTTCTGGTTCCGATAAATGAATTGATAACATGGGGAAAAACGGACTTGTCCCCATTTAACCATTTAATATTTAATCCAAAAGTAATTAATAAGTAACATTATGAGGTTGATAATTATTAGAAATGAAAAGACAGTTGAAAATGTGAACAAAATTTTTCAAAGTCAAACAAATGGCAGATTGTCAAAAAAGGGGGCTTTGGTCAAGAGAATTATGTCTCAAAGAAGATCTAGAGCAAAAGATAGTAATACTTGGTGAAACCGAAGCTTCAAATTTGATTGACGTACTGCTTCGAAACATTCATTATATATTTTTATGGTATCTGATTTGTCAATATATTGTGTTGCGGTTGATAAGAGATGAGTATGCTCACATAAGTTTACACAAAAAACCTTAATACCAGAATCTGATCTCAATAAACTACAAACCCTATCACCCCGTTCAATTGAATCTTTTGCTCAAAATCTGCTCAAACTTCGTTCAGGAAACTCCGCAAATTGAAACTCCCTACACCATAGACACAACTCAGGTTTCTTTTTTTTGTTTAAAAGACAGCGCTTGTGTTTATTCGAATAATATGATAGACAGAGGGTTAAATTCCGTTTCTTAAAAAACGAGAAACGGATATAGTCCTTTAAAATCAAGGGTGATTTAAATGGAAAAACTAGACAAAGTTGTTGATGATATCGGTATTGAAGAAGCTGCGGCGCAAATAGACGCATTCTTCGTTCACCGAGATACACAACAAAAAGAAAGAGCACTACAGCAACACGAGAAGACACTAGCCGAACAAAAAGAGTTGAGGAGTAGATGGAAAAACCATCGAAACACATAAAGTAAAATATGGGCGGACAATCAAATGTCTCGCCCTATTTTTTTAATATTACTGAATAGTAAAAATAGTATTGTGTAAGAGTTGCGAGCAAACTGCTATTTTTACATCATAGAGAAAAAGACAATCCTACAGACAAGACACCTCATAATAACTTCCATTTTGCTTGTCTCAAAAAACTATGTTATTATTTTGTATGATAAAGTATGATGAATTTCTAATCCCCTTTTTATAACCATGAACCGCGCCAGAATTACAATCACCTTAAAAAAAGAATTGCTTAAACACGTTGATGGACTCATCGACGGAACCAAAATAAAAAATCGCTCCCACGCTATTGAGTCTTTGCTGTCCAAGAATTTTGCCGAACGAAAAATAAAAAAGGCGGTTATTTTAGCTGGCGGGAAAGGAGCAAAATTTGAAGGAGAAACAAAAAACGTTTCTCGAGTTTTAACCCCTTATAAAAACAAACTTTTTATTGAACATATCTTTGACCGACTGGAGAAAGAAGGGATTGAAGAAGTCATTGTTTCCGCCGGCAGTCTGGGAAAAGAGATCAAGGAAAAGATCGGCAATGGGACTAAATATGGTTTAGCGGTTTCTTATTTAGCAAAAGACGCAGGCACGGCAAGCGTTTTAAAATACCTGGCCAGTATAATTGACGAAACATTTTTAATGATCAACGGTAACGTTTTAGCTGACGTCGATTTGAATGAAATGTTTAACTTTCATAAAAAGACTGGCGGGGTTTGCACTATCGGTATGATCTCCATCAAAGAACCCTCCGCCTTTGGAACAATTAAACTAAAAGGAAATCAAATTATTGACTTTATTGAAAAACCAAAAGCGGGAAAAGAGGAATCTTACTTAATTAACGCCGGAATTTACATTATGGAACCGGAAATTTGCCAGATCACCACTGCAAATTGTCTGAGTTTGGAAAAAGACCTCTTTCCTTCTCTGGCAAAAAAAGATAACCTTTTCGGATATTATTTGCAGGGAAAATGGTTTCACTTAGACAGTCTTAATAAATTTTAACTTTACGCTTGGATGAAATTCCTAATTATGGCAGGTGGTAAAGGAACACGGCTTTGGCCGGTTTCCAGAACCAAAAAACCGAAACAATTCCAAAAGTTGATCAGCGACAAAACTATGTTGCAAGAAACCGTCAATCGTCTATTGCCTGATTTTTCTTTGAAAGATATCTATATCGCCACCAATGGATCTTATGCCAAAGAGGTTAAAAAAGAGCTGCCCAAATTGCCGGCAGGCAATATCATCAAGGAGCCGTCATTTAGAGAAAGAGCTTCTTGCGTCGCTTTGGCGGCAGCCATTTTTAGCAAAGATGATCCTAATGAGACAATGGTTGTTTTTCCTTCCGATCATTTTATTAAAGACAAGAAAAAGCTTCAGCATATTTTAATTGAAGGAGAAAAATTTCTCAATGAAAATCCTGACCACTTAATTACTGTCGGGGTTAAACCAACAGGCCCTGAGACTGGTTACGGCTACATTCAACATCAAATAGACCCTTTTAAAAGCACAAATCCAAAAAACGATCTGGATTTTTTTCAAGTTAAAAAGTTTATTGAAAAACCGGATCTAAAAACAGCTAAAAAATATTGTGGGCAAGAAAATTTTTTGTGGAATACCAGTATCTATTTATGGAAAACTTCGGCGATCATTGATAGATTCAAGAAATTTATTCCCGATACTTATGAGCGCCTCTGCAGAATTAAAAAAACGGTCGGTACTCCCCTCTTTCAAAAAATGCTCAGCGAAGAATATCCTTTAATGGATATGGTCTCCATGGAATATGGAATATTGGAAAATGACACCAAAACAGTCGCTATCTCAACAGATCTGGAGTGGTCCGATATTGGCAGTTGGTCAGTATTGAAAGACTCTTTAAACAATTCAGGACATGAGCATCTTGTCAAAGGCGAACATTTGGATATCGGTTCTAAAAATTTACTTGTTTACGGTTCAAAAAAATTAATCGCCACTGTCGGACTAAAAGATCTGATCATTATTGATACCGATGATGTCATCTTGGTTTGCGGCAAAGATGACAGTCAACTTGTTAAAGTTATTGTAGATAAACTGGAAAAAAATAAAAATATAAAATTATTGTAATTTAATAATCTATCATTGAGACAATTATGAAATATTTAGTTACGGGCGGAGCCGGATTTATCGGTTCAAATATGGTTCACGATTTGGTTGGCGAGGGGCACGAAATTATTGTAGTTGATAATCTCTCAACCGGAAGCTTGGGAAATCTTGCGGAAGTAAAAAATAAAATAAAATTTATTGAAGCGCCGTGCATGGATGTTTTGGAGTTGGATGAACTTGATGGTCTGGATGGAATTTATCATTATGGTATCCCTTCCACAACAAAACTCTACCACGATAACCGTCTGCTAATCGGCGAAGCAATTAATGAATTCACTAAAATTTTAGAACTAACAAAAAGGGAAAATTGTAAATTGATCTATGCTTCATCTTCCTCTGTTTATAACGGCAATAAATCACCGTTTAAAGAAAATATGCCAGTGTTAGTCAAAGACTTCTATACCGAAGCTCGCTATCTGATGGAGCGGATGGCAAAACTTTATTATGATCTTTATAAAGTCAGATCTATCGGCTTTAGATTTTTCAGTGTTTATGGACCACGTGAAGAAGCTAAAAAAACATTTGCCAATTTGGTTTCACAATTTTTGTGGGATCTAAAAGCAGAAAAACAGCCGCTTATTTACGGCGACGGTTCGCAAACCCGCGATTTCACTTATGTAGATGACATCAATCGAGGTTTTAGATTGGGAATGAGATCTGAATATGATCTTGATATTTTTAATCTCGGCACGGGAAAATGTTACAGCTTAAATGAATTGGTCAACACACTCAACAAAATTCTCGGCACAGACATTGAACCAACTTATCAAAAAAATCTTCTCCAAAATTACGTCCAAGGAACATTGGCTGACACTTCCAAAGCAAAAGAAAAACTTTGTTTCAAAACAGAGGTTTCTCTTAAAAAAGGAATCGAAAAAGTCCTTAATTGTTCTGAATGATCCGTCTCTTTTTTTTGTAATACGTTTTTCTAACTAAAATTCATATCTACACCAACACCCCATATAACACATCGTTGCTCTTAACATGTTTATAGTGTATATCGAGTTTGTTCATGCGAGTTAGAAGTGGCTGTAGATCGCTTTTTTTAGAAAGCTCGATACCCACGAGCGCGGGACCTTTTTCTTTGTTCGTTTTTTTGATGTACTCGAAGCGTACAATATCATCTGTGGAACCAAGGGCTTTGTTTAGAAATGTTTTTAATTCGCCCGGTTTTTGGAAAAATTCGACAATAAAATAATGCTTGAGCCCTTGATACACTAAACTTTTTTCAACGATCTCAGGATATCGAGAAATATCATTATTCCCTCCCGAAAGCACACACACCACCATCTTCCCTTTAATGAGATCTTTATACCACTCGAGCGCCGTGATCGAAAGAGCTCCCGCCGGCTCTGCAATAATACCGTCCTTTTGATATAACTCGATCATCGTCATACACACTTGTCCTTCCGGTACTGTCACAATATCATCAAGTACCTGCTTTGCAATTTTGAATGTCTTCGCGCCCACCTTTCTCACCGCCGCCCCATCAACGAACGTATCAAGTTTTTCAAGCTCGGTTACTTTACCTTTATTCAAAGAACACACCATACCGGCCGCCCCCTCCGGCTCCACACCCAACATTTTTGTCGAGGGACTCTCCGACTTAAAATAGGTTCCCACACCTGAAACAAGTCCGCCGCCGCCAATTGGCAACACCACATATTCAACCTTGGGCAACTCTTCCAATATTTCTATCCCGATCGTACCTTGTCCAGCCATTGTACGATAATCATCGAATGGATGTACATACACTGCTTTTTTCTTTTTGGCATATGTAAGTGCCTCTATATTACTCTCATCGAAAGTCTTGCCAACAAGCATGATCTTTACATATCCACCACCAAAACTTTGGACTTTGTCGACCTTCTGTCTCGGCGTTGTCTCCGGCATAAAAACTACGCCTTTTATCTTTAATTTGCAGCAACTAAAAGCTACCCCTTGTCCGTGATTCCCCGCGCTTGCGCAAACTACGCCGCGTTTACATTCCTCTTTGCCTAGAGAACTCAAAAAATTATACGCACCGCGTATCTTGTATGATCGCACCGGCTGTAAATCTTCACGTTTGATATATATATTTGCTTTGTACTGTTTTGAAAGTCGCTGTGAATATTCAAGTGGCGTACGCTTCACAACTCCTTCAATCCTCTCTTTTGCATGAAGTATGTCTTTCGTTTTTAAAGGGTTCATAGTTATTGGTTATTATCTTATAAAGGTTAAGTTTTAGGAAATATGTGCAATACACGAAATTTCGATCAAAGCACCCTTGGGAAGTGCCGACACTTCGATCGTTTGTCGTACCGGTTTTACCTCCGCTTCACCAAGCCATGTCTCATAAATTTTATTTACCAAACTGAATTGACCGATGTTTGTCATAAAAATATCAACTCGAACAACATCATCCACTGTCACGCCTGCGACCTCAAGTACTTGTGAGAGATTTTCAAACACCTGTTTCACCTCTTCTTCAAGTGATCCATTATTAAGTTCCCCTGTTTTTGGGTCAAGCGCGATCTGCCCGGAGAGATATAGTACATCCTCTACTTTTACCGCCTGCGAGTACGGCCCTACCGGCTCCGGCGCGTTTTTTGTATAAATTTCTTCTTTCATGTTATTTAATATTAATTATTAATAACGTACGTCAAACAAAAACCCGGCTGTTAGCCGAGTTATTTGAACGTCTCATTTTTGCAACACTCAATCATACCCGGCACCTTCCAAGTCCCATAATAATAGTAATGATAATGTTGTTGCCCTGTAATTTCATATTACTTTTTGATAATACTCTTATTACACTTAACGTGCAAGAGTAAAATTTTGTACACTTTTAGCGTGTATATTACCGAAAGAGATGTTAAAATATAAACACTCAACTATATATATTCCATGAGCTTCTTAAAACAAACACAGGAAAAAGGTAGCGCGATCATTCTTGTCGTCGTACTGGTTCTTTCGATCTCTACCATTATGGTTGTTAATGTGGGTAACAGCACTGCAACAGAAACACGTATCGTGCGTGAAGTTATAAACTCTCGCGCAAGTTATTATTTGGCAGAGAGCGGTATTGAGGATATTTTTATCCAGATCAAAAATGGCATATCAGTATCTGATGGAACCCATAGCACCCTTCTTAACGGCACAACAGCAGAAACAACCGTTACCTCAGCAGGAAACAACAAAACACTCACTTCGGAAGGCGTGACTGATGATCTTTACAGGAAAGCAACCCTCAGTATCGACACCTCCGTCAGTAGTGGAGCAACGATCGCCTATTCTTTAGCGTCACAGAACGGAAGTATGTCTGTGGGTACGGGAGGAGACATTACCGGAGATATTTACACAAAAGATGATCTTGTCTTCTCGACCGATGTCACTATAAATGGAGACGTGTTTACTGAAGGCGCCTTTTCCGGCGGATGTAGTTCTGATGTTTTTGGGAATGTGCATGCGATCGGCGATGCCGGTTTTTCAACAGCAACGACCGTGCATGGCGACATGCATACCGGCGGAAAAATGACTCTGGGGACAGGAGGACAAATAAACGGCGATGTGTATGCTCAATCTCTTTCTGATCTTAGCACTGCTGCAGATGTAACAGGTAACATTTATGTACAAACAGGCGGTTTAACTCTCGGCAGCGGTACTGTTGTACAACAAGGTATTTATGTAGGAGGCGATACTATCTTAAATACTGATGTACAGATAGGAACTGAAATATACGCAGACGGTACTCTCACTACAGGAACAGGAGCAAAGATAACAGGTGATATATACGCAACACAAGACATTGTTATCGGAACAGGTAATGATATATCAGGCACAATAAAAGGAGAAACGACACTCGACATAGGGACTGGGAGTATAATAAATGGTGACGTACATATAAACGGAAATATCTCGCTTGGCACATCAGCAATTATAGATGGCGATGTTTATACCGACGGAACTATAACAATAGGGCTTGGTAGCAACATTACCGGTAACACATATCCTGCAGGATCCATTACCCCGCCGATCACATCTATCCCGGCACCGGAAACTACTTTTAGTGTTCCGGCTGACCCTTTTGCAAGTGAGATCGCAACATGGAAATCAGAAGCGGAAGCCGGCGGAATAGCAACGTGTAGTTTTGGAAAATACCAAATTGATCTATTCTCGGGTCCACAAACCATTGGTCCGCTTAAGATTCCTTGCGATCTTGAAGTATTCGGATCATCCAACGATCTTACTCTCAAGGGTCCTGTTTGGGTTACGGGAGAGGTCGATCTCGAAACTTCTGTAAAAACACATATTTCACCGTCTCTTGGCAACAAAAGCGCCCCGATCATAAGTGGCGGACAAATTAAAGTCGGCACCGGGGCAAACTTTACCGGCTCAGGTGATTCAAGTTCTTTTGTTATTCTCGCGACAGAATCTGGCGGCGCGTCGCCAGCAGACATTTCCCTTCTTACTTCCGTTACAGGTGATGTAATCCTTTATGCGCCAAATGGGAAAATACAAGCCGGCACCGGTTTAGATATTCATGGAACAACATATGGCAATACCGACATCGTCGCAGGGACAGCTGCTATCATCAAGGCAATACCGGCAGACTTGCAAAATATAATAACAACGACAACGGGTGGAGGTACCACTATCGTTTCTCAAACGTGGAAAGAGACTGAGTAATATATTACATTTGCCATATGAACACTCTTACATCTCATATCTCATATAAAAAAGGTTTTACGTTGGTTGAGCTTCTTGTTACTATCACCATTGTTCTTGTTCTTTTAGCTATTTCCGTATCAGCATTCATAAACACGCGCGAAGTGCGAGCCCTTGAAAAAGAAGTTGATACTGTCGCTCATTTACTCGAAGAAACTCGCTCTCTCACTCTTGCATCCAAAAACGATACCTACTATGGTGTCAATATCGATACGACAAATAATACTGTCACAATTATCATCGCGGGAGATACAAACAATATCTATAGAGAAGTAGTATTGGATAACTACGTAACAATATCTGAGATCAATAGCGCTTCGCCCACCACAAATTTCGAGCGTCTCACTGGAAAAGTAAGCGTCTCCGGTGATATTATTATCAGTCTTACATCCGACCCAACACAAACAAAAACTATTATTCTTCATCCAACGGGACTTGTTGATGTACAATAAAAAAACAATGTATGAAATATAAAAATACTCAACAAGGTTTTTCGATCGTAGAGGCAATGGTAGGAATTTCTGTCTTGGCATTTTTCCTCATTACTATTATCGGATCTTTTATTCTTTTTATAAAGACAACCGCAGATAATACGCAACGAATACAGGCAGTGTATCTTTTGGAAGAAGGCATGGAGAGTATCCGCTTTGAGCGTGATGAAAATTGGAATAATATTAGCTTACTCAATACTGCGAATACCTACGTCCTTAATATCACTTCAAGCAACATAACACTACCCATACAAGGCGGTGTGAATACGGGAGAAATAATACTTGATGATACGGTCTTTACCAGAAAATTCACAGTAGAGGATGTATGCCGTCACAATGGAACCAATGAGATCATGGATGTATGCTCCTTCCCAACCTATACTGATTCGAACATACGAAGAATACATATGAGTGTTGAATGGACACCCAGAGATGGCATCGGAGTATATACACAGACACTTGAAGGATACATTGCAAATATTTTTTAAAAAATCATGACTTCTAGAAAAAACACAAAACAACGCGGCATGACATTGGTTGAAGTTATCACCTACTCCGCCCTTTTGATCATTATCACATCTGCAGTGGTGGGTATTGTACTCAACTTTGCGTCGGTATATGAATCAATACACGCATCAAATAAACTCCGAACATCGGCAGTGAGTGCGGCGGACCGTATTGTTTTTGAAATACGCAATGCACAGGATATTACTTCGGTAAGTAGTAACGATATTACTCTCACCAATATTTCCGGTGACACAATTGACTTTGCCCTCACCTCAGGCAAGATCACTATAGAAGAGAACGGCGGCGGCACACAAAACCTTACCGGGAGTGATGTCACCGCAACGACGCTCAATTTCGAACACCTTGGGTCCTCCGGCTCATCAAACCAAGCGGTAACTGTTGTATTTACACTCGAAACCCCTTACAAAGACACCGTAAAACAAACATCGTTCCAAGACACAATTGTTCTAAGAGGCGCATATTAAAATTGTTTTGATACTCCTTTCCCCCAAAGACAAATTTCTTTCCCCAATAATTCTCTACTTCTTTCTGTATGTTTGATACAATACATATATGGAAGAGATTAGAGAAAAAAGCCGTGAGGAACATGAGGGAGAAAAGCCGGTGCAATGGCAAACGCCAGAGTTCATATATTATACAAAACATCCTTTTTGGTATTGGATAGCAGGACTCATTACACTACTTGGCTCATTGAACGCTTATCTTTTAGACAATATTATGCTCTCGACGATCATATTGATCGGGGGAATATCAATGATCGGTTTTGCCGACAAAAAACCAAAAATTCTTTCCTGTGAAATTAACTGGAAAGGTGTAACGATAGACGACACTACACACCGTTTTCATGAATTTGTTTCATTTTGGATAGTAGAGAAAAAAGATGAAAATCTTCTTTTGCTTACTCCTCAAAAAACAATAGCCCAACAAACTGTTGTTCCTCTCGGCGACGCTGACCTATATACTGTACACTCTATTTTGTCCAAACATCTTCCGGAAGAACAAAGCTCCGAACCTTTCGCTCATAAGCTCACGGATCACTTGGGTTTTTAATTGTTTTGTGGTACCTTTCTAAAATATGAATGCGACACATTCTCGTTGTACCTGCCTATCGGCAGACAGGATGTGGTAATGAGAAATAAAAAACATTTACAACAGATCTTCGAGTACAATATCCTCTCGTCGTTCAACGGATAGGACATAGCTTTGCGGAAGCTAAAATGTAGGTTCGATTCCTGCCGAGAGGACAACTGAAGAAAGTGAGGGGGGGGAAATTCCTGCCGAGAGGACAAACAGAGACTTCCCGCGCTGTCAGCGCGGAGCGATCGGAGAACAACGAATGCGATCCGACACTTTCAACGATTGAAAAAGGTGCAAAAGCGCTTAGTGTTGGCGTTGAGGATTTGATGGAATAATTATGTCGCAAATTTCAAAACAAAAGATCAAAGCAAATATTTGGAAAACTCAAGTATTCAAAATTGTGCAAAATCTTGCATTTTTCACACCTGTCGCTGTCTTATTTTGGCAGGAAAACGGACTGTCTCTTACCGAAATAATGATTTTGCAATCACTGTTTTCTGTTGCGCTTGTGTTGCTTGAGATTCCGTCAGGATATTTTGCTGACGTGTTCGGTCGCAGACCGTCACTCATTCTTGCTTCTGTATTTTATCTTGTCGCCGCAATTGGATACAGCTTGGGACACGACTTTGGCACATTCCTTATTGCTGAGTTGCTTTGGGCTGTTGCATGTGCATTTATTTCCGGCGCGGACTCCGCACTTGTTTATGACTCTTTGCAAAATGTTGGGGAAGAAAAAAATTATAAACGAATTTGGGGCAGTATTTCGTTTTGGGCCTTTTTGGCAGTTGCGTTTGGTGGAATAGTTGGCGGTTGGATTGGCAGTATAAACTTGCGATGGACATGGTACGCAATGATCCCAACTTTTGCTCTTTTAATTCCTATCGCCTTGAGTTTGCAAGAGCCACACAGACACAGGCGCGTTGTCAAAAAGGGTTACATGTTGGAATTGCTAAAAACGATCAAGAGTATTTTTACCAACAACCTAAAATTACGTTGGATCATAATTTACAGCGCAGTGATTCTCACTTTCAATCAAGCGGCTTTATGGCTCTATCAACCGTACATGAAAGAAACCGGGCTTGATATTGTATATTTTGGAATCGCATTTGCTTCATTCAACGTTGTCGCTGCTATCGGATCAAAATACGCCCACTTGTTTGAGAAACTTTTGGGAATGAAAAGGGTGCTCATTGCATTACCGATTTTTATATCAACGGCATATTTTTTGATGGGTAACTTCGCAATTGTTCTCGGATTTACTTTTGCATTTCTACAACAATTCGTACGTGGTGTAAAAGGACCAATCATTACCGATCACATAAATAAACTTACTCCTTCCGATATGCGCGCAACGATATTATCCGCCGAGGGATTTGTTGGTCGACTTGGTTACGCCGCTGTTATTCCGATTGCCGGCTGGGTTGCGGATGTTTACACACTTCAACAAGCATTCAATATCTTAGGGGTCACAACATTGGTTGTAAGCGGATTTGTTTTGCTTGTTTTACACAGACAGAAGATAATTTAATTATCAACAAAAAAGCAAATACTACTACTTAAAACAAGAGAGGTAACTACTGTCGTGTATAAGCGGTGGGTAAAACCTGTTGTGTGATAATTGACAAATATCCTGTATCAATTAGAACTAATGTAATTATAAGTACCTTAAAATAAATTATATAAATATGAAAAAACATAAAAAAGTTATTTTTCTGGATATTGATGGAGTTCTCAATACTGGAGGATCAAACCATATCCATGGTCACGGGACTGCTATGGATAAAAAGTGCGTTGAGGTGTTGAGAAAAATTGTGGAAGAATTTAATGCTGTGATCGTTATATCATCAGCGTGGAGAATCGGTCCCGGAATTCTAAGAATAAAAAAGGGGTTAAGTTGGGTTGGTTGGGATAATCCGCCCATCATTGGAAAAACTCCCAACCTTAATCTTTTGAAAGAAAGACGAGGAAAAGAGATCCAACATTGGCTCTCCCATAATCCTACAGAATCATATATAATAATCGAGGATGAGCCTTGCGACTTATTGAAAGAACAATTCCCTTTTCTTGTACAACCAAGTTCTACTGATGGTTTACAAGAAAAGCATCTTCAGCAAATACGCAATATGTGGAAATAACAAAAAACCGCCTTTCGGCGGTTTTTTTATTAGCGACGTAGAGCGAGCGGAATGTAAAAGTGGAGCGAAACGCAACTTTTACATTTCCAAGCCGAGGATCTAATATCGGATAAACCCGTCTGCCGGCAGGCGGGTACTCCGTCGGCTTGCTGCGGGAAAATGTGAGCAAAACGAATTCAAAATTGAGTCCAGAGTGAGAAGCGAATACTTGGAGCTTCGCAAGACTCATTGAGAGCTTTTATGAGCAAAGCGAAATAAAAGATCCAATGAGTGGACAGAACCTGTAAGGTTTGCTCTGGGGTTTAATACCTGTTATTTTTCAGTTTCTAAAAATTATTTTGCAACCACTTTCCGAATCGATCTTACCAGTCGGGATTTTTTTCGAGCTGCATTATTTTTCTTGATGACCCCGCCTTTTACGGCTTTATCGATCGCTTTATATGTTTTTGAAAGCAACTCTTCCGCGCTCTTTGAGTCCTTCTTCTTTACAAGATCTTTTACTTCCTTTATCGTGTTTTTCATTACTCGTTTTCGACGTTCGTTAAAAACTCTCTTTCGAAGAGATGCCTCGTGTGCTTTCTTTGCTCCTTTTGTAATTGCCATGATTTCAAGAGTATACCGTATATTATGAAAAAAGCAAGAGTTTCAGAACTCGCTAATATCTTGTATTATTAACTTATGATAGGATATCTCACGGGAAAGATCATCTATAATGATGAAAAACATATCATCTTGGATGTAAATGATGTCGGATACAAAATATACGTGTCTATGGACACATTAAGCTGTCTTTCGACAGAAAAAGAGATCTCTCTTTGGATACATACCGTAGTACGTGAAGATACGCTGGATCTTTACGGCTTCAACACAGGACAAGAACTTTCGTTCTTCAAACTGGTTATTGGAGTATCGGGTATTGGACCAAAGGGGGCTCTTGGTGTCATGGATATTGCACCGGTAGAAACACTCACTTCTGCAATTGCAGCAGGTGACACGTCGTACCTTACCAAAGTGTCCGGGGTTGGTAAAAAGATCGCTGAGAAGATCGTGCTTGAGCTCAGAGACAAGGTTGACACAACAGGAACGGCTACGGAAGAAACGGGCGTAATACGCCATGAAGACCTCGATGTTCTCGAAGCCCTTAAGTCTCTCGGTTATCGTGAACACGAAGCAAGGGAAGCGGTCAAAAACCTCTCAAAAAACGTCGCCGGCACCAGTCAAAAAATAACCGAGGCACTAAAACTATTAAGCAATGATTAGCATGGAATTCATTTTGCGAATAACAAAAAAGTTAATTCCGAATTTTATTTTTTCGGCATTACAACCGGTATATCATTATCTTTTTGCATTCTGCAGCGCTGTTCGCTTCGGTTCCCCCTCCCGAAAGATCTTTGTAGTAGGAGTGACCGGTACCAAAGGCAAATCAAGCACCACCGAGATCATCAACGCACTGCTTGAAGGTGCGGGATACAAAACTGCGATGGTAAATGGTATTCGTTTTAAGGTTGGTAACGATTCCATACCAAACAAACTCAAGATGACTATGCCAGGACGAATGCTTATTCAGCAATATATTAAAAAAGCCGTTGCCGCTAAATGCGATTATTTTATTTTGGAAATGACTTCAGAGGGAGCGAAGCAGTTTCGCCATAAATTTTTAAATCTTGACACTCTTATTTTCACAAACATATCACCGGAGCATATAGAATCCCACGGCTCGTATGAAAAATATCTACAGGCAAAACTCTCTATCGCGCAAGAGCTAAAAAACTCTTGCAAAAGAAAAACTACTGTCATTGCAAACATCGATGATAAAGAGGGTGAAAAATTTCTTGCGGCAGGCATGGGTAAAAAAATATCTTTTTCTTTAAATGATCTTATCTCTTTCAAATTAAAAGATAACGGTATTGATCTCGTTTACATGGGTGAAAAATATTCTTCTCCGCTTTTGGGAAAATTCAATCTTTATAATATTCTCGCCGCAATGACTTTTGCAAAAAGTATCGACGTTTCAAACAAAGAAACAAGAGAATCTCTGAAAAATTTTCCCGGTATTCGAGGACGTGTTGAAAAAGTAAAGGCAGGGCAAGATTTTGACGTAGTAGTTGACTATGCTCACACCGCTGATTCACTCCGGCAATTTTACGGCGCTTTCGAAGGGAAAAGAAAGATTTGTGTTCTAGGCTCATGCGGAGGTGGACGCGACAACTGGAAACGTCCTGATATGGGCGCGGTGGCTGACACTTTTTGTGACACGATAATCCTCGCCAACGAAGACCCTTACGATGAAGACCCGATGCAAATAATAAACGATGTCGCCGGTGGAATTAAAAACCATAAGCCAATTATTACTTTAGACCGACGCAAAGCTATCGCGCGCGCTCTTGGAGAAGCCCGCGTCGGGGATGCGGTCCTCATCACCGGCAAAGGCACTGACCCATATATAATGGAAGCAAACGGTAAAAAGATTCAATGGGACGATGCGACTGTAGCAAGAGAGGAGTTGGGGAAGTTCTTAAATTTCTAACTATCTAAAATTCTAAACAATGCGATCCCCGCTGTCACTGAAACATTCAACGATTCCTTTTCCCCTTTCATCGGTACCTCCGCGATGATGTCACATTTATCTAAAACTTCCTTTTCAATACCATCGGGTTCATTTCCAAAAACAAAAGCTATCTTTCCTTCTACCTTGATCTCTTTATAATCTACAGAATTTTCATTCTGCTCTATAGCAACCACTTTAAACCCCTCTTTCTGAAGTTTTGGTATTAAATTTTTTATATCTTCTACATATTCCCAATTTACTGACTTCTCTGCACCAAGTGCCACCTTCGCAAGGTCCGACCTTGCAATATTAAAACGATCTACCGGCTGTGGAGTATACCCGCACAAAACTATTTCATCTATCCCCGCCGCATCACACGTGCGGAAGATCGAGCCGACATTATAGACACTTCGAACATTATAAAGAATTACTTTTGTTTGCATATTTCACAACAATATCAGCAAACAACACACTCCACAACCTCTTGTTTTTTCACTCTTTTGTGGTATTATCGTTATGTTAAACAACTCCCGAAAGGGATTTTTTAACATTAGCTTTTAATATCCGCCCATAGCTCAGTTGGTAGAGCAGTTGCCTTTTAAGCAAACGGTCGTAGGTTCAAGTCCTACTGGGCGGACAAGCGCAAAACAAAAGCACCCGTTTAGGGTGCTTTTGTTTTAGCAAGCAAACTGCTTTGCTTGCGACGCTTGTCCGAGGCGGAACCATAATTTTTCTGTAATGAAATGGAAGAAAAATAGGTGAGCCGGGGTCGCGAGCACTTAGCAGATTTGAATCTGAGTTTACGAAGATGCGACATTGTTTTCTTATGAGTGAAACGAATTAGAAAACAAGAAGTGCCCTTGTGGTGAAAAATATGCTTAGTGACTTGTGACGACAATGGATCTGAACGGCGGAGCATGGGTCCCTGCCTGAAACGAAGTGTAAGGTAGGGCTGCGAGCCGCGTCCAGCGACACTTACTAGATTTCGAGTGAAGCGGAGAAATATAGTTAGTGATTGTGGGACAAGTCCTGTGTTTATCTTTAAATTCGAGCCTTGCGAGAACAAAAAATATGCTTAGTGACTTGTGACGACTGTAAATCAGTAAACCGGAGGTTTTCCTTGTTTTCCCAACAGAACTTGTGACAAAGTTCTATAAATATTTCTGTCTCTTATAAATTTAAACGTTTTTGCAAAACCAACACAAGCTATTATTTTCTGTTATCATATACCCATGTCTAAAAAGAAAAAAGACAATACTAATATCGAACATATCGTCTCCGAAATACAATCACTTCATGCCAACCTTGATGAATTTCGTAAGGGAATTGAAAAAATAGAAAATTACCCAAAAGAAAAAGATGCTGAAGCGGTCGGCTATCATCATGAAAATCTTGTTTTGGACCTTAAGCAAATTGCCGACAAAATAGAAAAACTTCCTGAAAAATGGGAGAAAGAAAATACTAAGGACAATTAACTCTTTTGGATAACATCCCAGACCGGAACCCCCAGAAAAATAGAGAGTTTTTGTGCATCTTTTCGTATTTTATTTAGGTTGCCATGATCTATCACATTCACCCTTTTGGAATTTTGTAATACTAAATTGAGTTCATAACTATAATATGAACCGTTTTTGCCAGATATACGCTCCTTTATTATTTGAAGGGCATGGATCTCTCTAAACGGGATCACTTTATTTTTTTGTCGCTCATCATGTGCCAAAACCGGCTCCTTATATCCCTTCCAAAAAAATCCTCTGCTTTTGTCAAAAACAATAGGTTTTGAAAAAGTTCTTAACATAAAAACACCCGCAATAACAAAAATAAGAGGGACTAACAAAAAAGTTATTGGAAAAAGACCTTCCGAAAAAGAACTGTTAAAAAAAGAAACAGCTGTACAACCCACACCGACAGCAATAGCTATAAAAAGGAGAGGAAATAGACGAGCCATGGCTGTCGGTTTAAATTCATATCTGGATCGAGACACTTCAACCAACTTACGTGTTGCAAAACTCGCGCCCCCACCTTTGAGATGTTTCCAGTTTGTTTTCAATGCTATCGAGTCGTTTATCTTTCTATCAGTAAAAGCTCCGTGGATCTTTTCTTTTCTTGATCGTTTTTTATTTTTATTGAATACATAAATAAAAATAATTATATACAAACCAAATATGAGAGTATTGAACATATGTCTATAAGTTTAACACGAACTTTTCTAACGCAACACCAAGCTCGTCCCCTCCTCCCCGCGCATTGTGGTAGGCATGCAGCAGTGTACGAGAATGATTCTCGAGTTCGTTCTCTTCAAAATTTTTAGTGAACCCTTTCGTTTTGGTGACCACAAAAGGATGGAGCCCAAGTTTACCGATATTAACCCCCTCTTTCTCTGCGCGTTTCAAAAGTGCCATATTTTTTATCTGTGTAAAAAGTGTTCCGTGTATTTGCTCCGGAACAACGCCTGCACGAAGAGCTTGAACATAAAGTATCCATAATTGTTTTTTATCTTTTTTGCCAAGAGCATCGCTGAGTGCAAAAATATTAAATTCCTGTTTTTTCTTTTCAATCCTCTTTGTATCAAAAATCTCTGCTTTTATCGCAACTTTTTCAATCTTGGTAAATGTCGGCTTGGCAAGTTTATTCTCACTTATCACAAACGCATTCTCCGATTCGGCAAGCTCATCGAGGTGTTTTAAAACAAACTCTCGCGCGTCTTTGTTTTCCATCACACGATGCAGATGTACAATAAATTTTTTATCAAAAAGCCCCTGACTGAATATCAATTCTTCAAACTGTGCTTCGTCAAAACTCTCGTCATCCATCTTAAAAAAACCGGCATCCGGACGTTTTATTTTCAATCCCTCAAGGCGCTTTTTCGCCTGAGTCAAAACTTTATCTATTTCTTGTCCATATATGAAAACGATCATAAAACTAGTATATAGTATAAAGTATCTAGTATCTAGCAAACACAAAAACGCACGGGCTTCGCCCACATGTTTTTACTTTATACTATTTACTTGCTACTTAATACTCGTTTACTCATCTCACCCAAATTCTTCCCGACTTCAACCGTCACCTCAAGTGGTACGGCAAAGTCAACAGCCTTCTCCATGGACTCTTTTAAAATTTTTATCACCTCGTCTATCTTTTTATCCCTTACTTCATATACCAATTCATCATGTATCTGTAATACTATCTTTGCATCAACTTCGAGTTTTTCTTTCTCAACCCGCTTCTCTGCTTTTTGCATCGCAATCTTAACAATATCCGCCGCTGTCCCTTGGATAGGCGCATTCATTGCCATTCGTTCTGCCGCCGCGCGAATATATGGGATAGAAGATCTCATCCCACTAAAATATCGACGTCTACCAAAAAAAGTTTCCGAGTAACCGCTTTTTCGCGCCTGTGCTTTTACTTTTTCAAAATAGTTTGAAATGGTTGGAAATTTGTCAAAATAGTTGTTGTAAAACTCCTGCGCTTCCTTTCTGCCAGTGCCCAAGTTCTCTTTAAGAGCATTCACCCCCATTCCGTAAATAATGCCGAAGTTGATCACTTTTGCTTTGCGTCGCATGTCTTTGGTCACTTCGTTCTCTTTTACACCAAAAACATGTGTTGCAACAGCCGTATGCACATCTTCGCCTTTCTTAAAAATACTCGTCAGTTTTTCATCACCAGAGAGAACCGCAAGTACGCGCATTTCAATTTGTGAATAATCAAGTGCCACAAATGAATATCCCTTCTTGGCAACAAATCCTTTACGGATCGCTTTACCTAGATCACCGGTATTTGGAATATTTTGCATATTTGGATCACTCGACGAAAATCGCCCTGTGGTTGTACCCGCTTGATGTAGTTTTGCATGCACACGTCCATCTTGACCTACCATATTAGGGATCGTATCAATATATGTTGAAAGCATTTTTTGCAATTCCCGATATGAAAGTATCTCATCGATGATCTTATGTTCACCGTGTAATTTTACAAGTTCAGACTCCCGAGTTGAACGTGCTCCTCCCGCTGTCTTCTTGAGCCCTTTGGTAGAAAGATTTATTTTGTCGAACAAAATTTCTCCCAATTGTTTTGGTGAATTGATATTAAATTCCTCGCCGGCAAGATCCCATATTTTCTGCTCAAAAATAGTAAGCTTTTTATGGTATTTTATTGAAAGTTTTTTAAAATACGGCACGTCTATCAAAATACCGTTCTTGTGTGCTCTCTTGAGAATGTTGATAAGTGGCAATTCGATATCGTAATATACTTTATCAAGTTTTCGTTTTTTAAGTTCTTCGATAAGGATCGGTGCTGATCCTTTAAATGTTTTTTTGTGAGTAAATGTCAAAATATCTTCGAGCGTAGGATTAGTGAGATCGGAATTTATGATCCACAGTGCCAAATTAGCGCGAAGTAATTCCGCTTCGTCTATCTCTTCTTGTTTTTCTTCCGGCAACATACTTTCTGTTACACCTATACCCAACACTGTATTAAGACGTGCAATCATACGACGAAATTCCAATTCTTCAAAAAGTTTTTCAACTTTATCGATATCAATGGACTCTGACCACGTTTTCTTTGGTAATTCAAACTCGATCGGTGCATCGCGCCTGATCGTGGCAAGGGTCTTTGAAAAGAGAGCTTCTTCCTCTCCTTCTTTTAAAAGGTTCACTATACGCGGCTTGATCCCCACTTTTTCAAATTTTGATTCGTCCTTTTTAAGAATTTTATATATATCCTCAAGTGGACCAAACGATGTAATAAGAGTGGTTGCGGTCTTCTCACCAATCCCTTTTATGCCAATGATATTATCGGAAGGATCGCCACGAAGTCCTTTATAATCCACAAGCAACGCCGGCTCGAAACCAAATCGATCAAACACCGCTTTTTCATCATATAAAATAGTGTCGTTGATCCCTTTTTTTAAAGTATAGACAAGTACTTTTTTATTATCAACCAACTGCAGTGTATCCATATCACCGGAAGCAATGATCGTTTTCAGGTCTTTTTGCTTTTTGGTCTTTTCGACGATCGTTCCGAGAATGTCATCTGCCTCAAACCCTACAGCGTCATACATGGGAATATGGAACGCCTCAAAAATATCCCGCGAACGCTTTATCTGCTCTATGAGATCATCCTCGGCTTTTGCTCTTCCTCGCTTATAGTCATCATAAACTTCATGACGGAATGTCGGCTCCGGAAGATCATAACACGCTATAATATGATCCGGTTTCAATTCATCAACGATCTTGATCACCATCGCAGACACTCCATAGAGCGCGCCGGTAGGCACTCCTTTACTCGATACAAAGTTTGGCAATGCATGATAAGCGCGGTGCAAGATGGCATGCACATCCAAAAGTACCAGTGTTTTTTGTTTTTTCTTTTCTGTCATACTACCAATCAATATCCCTGACCGTCTCATCTACATGTTTTAGTGTCACCCAAAGTGTATTGTCCGGCAGACATTGCCGTACATTTTTCGGCCATTCAATAAATATCAAATTTTGCGGATCATTCACAATTCTGTGCCATCCAAGCACGTCAAGCTCGTCGCTTCCTTCAAGCCGATATGCATCAATATGTACAAAACGCGAAAACCGACTCTTTCCTTTTTTTGGCAGACCATATATCTTCTCTATAACAAACGTCGGGCTCGTGATCGCGCCTTTAACCCCAAGAACATGTGCCACTTCTCTGGTGAAAGTTGTTTTCCCCGCACCCAGATCTCCTTGAAGTGCCACAACAGTTGCCCAATCTGAATGATATCTTTCGCAATCCGCAACAAGTTTTTTCGCAACAGTCTTTAAGTCTTTTTGTGTTACTCTCTGCTTTGTCATAAGTCCATTCTATCATCATGCTTTGAATTATGAAACAAAAAGAAAAACGCCTTTCGAAAGGCGTTTTTCTTTTTGTTTGGAGCTTTAGGCACTCAAATTTGGAATAATGTTTTTTGTTTATTCCAAATTTGAGGGCCTATGATCATTTTATGCAGGTTGACTGCTTTTCTCTTGTGTAAAACACACTTCCTGATGTTGTTTCATCTCTTCCATCTCTTCCTCGCGATTTTCTCTCTCTTCTTGTTTTCTTTTCTTTGAAACAAAATGGTAATGAGCTCTTGAAATGACAACATATATGATCACCAGCCATAGTATCCATTCAACAAATGAATCCGGGAGAATACCTCCCGTGGAAAAAGTATTCGTAAGATATGATGTTTTTGATCTTGACGTATCAAATCCAAACGAATCCTTTGGTTTACTTATATTTCCATATTCATCCATCACAAAAAGCTGTTCCCGAATAGTACTGCCCCATCCAAGCGCCCTGATGATCTCTTTTTGTTCAGATTGCACACCATTGCTTTTGGGAAACAATTCCGTATCGCCGTTCAACTGCATGTCACCTGATATGTCACTCGCCGTAATTCCACAAAACGAAACTCCCCCGGAAGCCGCAGTATCATTGTTTATGCTAGGTTTCGAATCCCCGCTTTTCTTTGTGGTAAACCCAACTACCGGACCTTCGGTTACACCCGCATCGGTTGAAACAACTGTTCGGTAGTAGTAGGTAAGGTTCGGAGAAAGACCTTTGATCGTATCGTTTATTTCAACAAGAGAGCGGCTTGCGGGAACATTTTGTTTCTCTGTCTTATTCCCAAGGTATTTAGACACCCCCCATTCAAACCACCCTTGTGCGGGCAGACCACCGGTAACAATAGAACCACGAAGTACTGCGGAAGTATCGGTAGACAAAACAATATTTCCGGCGGAAGTTACAACCGGTTTAATGGTCTCCGACCCTACCGCAGCCCCGCTTGACGAATTCGAAATTGATGAGCCGCCGGCAACCCACTCATTTATAGTAAATCGTTTTATTTCACCATATATAGTCCGGTTTGTCTGTTTATGTCGAGCAACAGCACGATACACATACTCAACATTCATATCAAGGTAATACACACTGTCTCGAAAATCATCACTTCCTTTAATTGTTTTTTTACCGGTACTTTGTTCAAAAACACCATTTTTTCCATATTCAAACCATGCAACAGCACTCTCATTTTCATTATTACCCACAAAACCGGAAAAGACCGACCGGTAATCATCGAGTTTAATGGGCGGCTGTGTTACAACTTGGAATGTCGCAGCAAAAGCTCCTTCTGATGAGAACAGACTAAGACTAATACCAACCGAAACGACCAATGCTCCACGAAGAAGATATCCTGCTATTGAATTTTGTAATTGTGTGAAAGTCATAAGAAATCCTTTAACTTTGAGATATTAGCACAAATTTGTGTTTTTGTCAACCTCAAGGGTGGAGGTACTTTCTTGCTCAAACGTTGTCTTTGTTATTTCGACCAGCATGCAAGTAGGCGGGCGTTAGAAAGAATAACAAAGTGGTAAAAAATAAATCATCTCGCAGTAGAATCAACGGGGGTAATCCATTTGTTTTTTCATTCGAAAAACGATATTATTTAGTAACAATGATAAAATTTGACGACAACGATCAAAATCTTCGGGTTGACGCTCTTCACAAACAAGAAGAGGAACGTCTTATCGAAATGTTATCTAAAAAATATGATCTCCCTTATATAAAGATCGTTCCTCAAATGGTCAACATTGAGGCGGTATCACTTATCCCTGAAAAGGTTGCTCGAGAATCATTCATCGCTTCATACGACATACCCTCAAAAAATCAAATTGCTCTAGCTGTTTTTTCCCCCAACAACCCAAAAACACAGAAAGTCATAGATTCTTTAAACCAAAAAGGCCTTTCCACAACCGTATCGATGGCATCGAGAGATAGCTTGAACATTGTGTGGGAAAGGTACAAAGAAATATCTTTGGCAAAAAAATCTGAGGTCGGGGTTCTTGATGTCACTAGCGATGATATTAGTGTCCTTATGGAAGGGGTCTCTAATATAAACGAACTTACTACAAAGATAACTGAACTGCTCAACTCAAAATCCACAAACAGACTTTCACGAATATTTGAATTCATCCTTTCCGGTGCTTTTGTGATCAAATCATCAGACATACATATGGAACCACAAGAGAACGGGGTTCGTGTTCGCTACAGAATAGATGGTGTTCTTCAAGATGTGATAAATATTGATCATGAAATATACAAAAGGATCAGCACACGAGTTAAGCTCCTCTCCGGTCTAAAATTAAACGTACAAAGAGACACACAAGACGGACGTTTTAGTATTCGATTTAAAAATACAGACATTGAAATACGCACATCAGTCCTTCCGGGGCAACATGGAGAATCAATTGTTTTACGTATTCTTGATCCTGAATCCATTTCCGTATCCCTTGAGGGGCTTGGGATCAATAACCAACTCCTCACAATCTTAAAAAAAGAGATAACTAAACCAACAGGAATGATCCTCACCACAGGACCAACAGGAGCCGGAAAGACCACCACTCTCTACGCTTTTTTGAAAAAAGTACTTAATCCTGATATTAAAATAATTACTATTGAAGATCCGGTAGAGTACCATATCAACAACATTGTTCAAACGCAGGTCAATCGTTCAACCAACTACACGTTCTTGAGTGGACTCCGTGCAGCATTGAGACAAGATCCGGACATTATTATGATAGGTGAGATTCGAGACGGTGAAACAGCAAAGATCGCCGTTAACGCCTCACTCACAGGACATTTGGTGCTCTCAACCCTGCATACAAATTCAGCGGCAGGAACGATCCCTCGATTGATCGATCTGGGAATCAACCCAAAAGTGCTTGCAACAGCAATGAGTGTCTCAATGGCCCAGCGTCTTGTCCGCAAACTGTGTAATGATTGTAAAGTTGCAAGTACACCCAAGGCAGGTGAATTGACGATCTTAAAACATATTGTTAAAAAAATAAACATCAAACATCCCGACTCTCAAGTTACGGTACCACAAACAATATATAATGCCCGCGAGGGTGGTTGTGAAAAATGTAATGGTGTTGGATATATTGGACGAATCGGAGTGTATGAAGCAATCCTTATGGATGAAACAATAGAAGAACTCCTTGATAAAAACCCAAGTGAAAAAGAGATCGTCACCGCCGCGATCCCGCAAGGGATATTCAATATGCAAGAAGACGGTATTATGAAAGTCATTGAAGGAACCACTTCACTTCATGAACTTGGACGAGTGCTTGATATTGAGATAGATACATAAAAAACCGCGACACGCGCGGTTAATGATCATATTCTCTATTCTTCACAACAACACTCTTACGCCTTGGACGCAAGATTAATCCAATAAACTAAGGAGTATTGCAGTAATCATTTGTTGTAAAACAAAGATAAAAAAAGAGATCATGCTCTTTCCACCACAAAGTCCTCGTCTACTAAACGTGAACGCATTTGGTAAAATGCGTGGTAAAATGCGCGGCTACTGTGAAGAGTGGAAAGTACGATCAATCTTTTTATATTTAAATTTTAAAGGACTAAAAATTAATCCAGCTCATAAACCTCTAAGTAATTTCTTTCAATATTGGTACTAAAAGTTAAGTTGTTCCCTGAGGAGACTCTCAGTCACTCTGTAATAAATACAGAAACCAAAAGATCCTTGGTGAAAAACCGTATAATATGCCTTTGAAAACATATTTAATTACTTAGAGGTTTATGAACTGGATGTGTAAGAACATTCATGCTATGCTTGGTCTACAAACAACTAAGCAGTTCTTTTAATATTGGTACTAAAAGTTAAGTTGTTCCCTGAGGAGACTCTCAGTCACTCTGTAATAAATACAGAAACCAAAAGATCCTTGGTGAAAAACCGTCTCACGCTTTGTGTAAACAAAGCGCCAACTGCTTAGATGTTTATAGACAAACAAATAAAAATAACAAAAAGCGATAATGAAACAGATATTTTTTCTGTCAATCAATTTCGTTAGGAGTTTAGCATAAATTACCAAATATGTCAAGTGGTTCTGACTCTAAAAAAGATTCCTTGTTTCTAGACCAAACCCTAAGACCACATAGGTGGGATGAGTATGTTGGTCAAAAAAAGATAAAAGAAAACCTCAAAATTCTGCTTCAAGCAGCAAAAGAGCGTGGGCATTCACCTGAACACCTTCTTTTTTATGGACCTCCGGGTCTTGGCAAGACAACTCTTTCGCATTTGATCGCCGCCGAGATGGGCGGTCAAATGAAGATCACTTCCGGTCCGGCAATCGACAAGGTGGGAGACTTGGCATCGATCCTTACCAACCTTTCTCCCGGAGATATTCTTTTTATAGACGAGATACATCGTCTCAATAAAATGATCGAGGAAGTCCTCTACCCCGCCATGGAGTCCGGCGTACTTGATATTATTATTGGCAAAGGTCCCAGCGCACGTACCATACAACTCGAACTACCTCCTTTTACACTGATCGCTGCGACAACCCGTGTAGCCCTTCTCTCTTCACCTCTTCGGTCACGTTTTTCCGGTGGTGTTTTTCGGCTTGAGTTCTATAAAGAAGATGAGATAGAGCAGATCGTAAAACGTTCTGCGGGAATCCTTGGATTTGATATTGAAAATACCGCAGTAAAAGAGATTGCTCAAAGAAGTCGTTTTACTCCACGCACCGCAAATTATTTTTTGAAACGCTGCCGTGATTATGCACAGGTCAACAAACAATCTCTCAATAAAAAAGTCGTTGACGAAACATTGAAATTACTTGAAATAGACTCAAAAGGACTTACGTCAACAGATCGCGACATTTTAGAAACAATTATTCATAAGTTCAAAGGAGGTCCCGTAGGACTTGGCACTATTGCCGCATCGTTGTCGGAAGAAGTTTCCACCATAGAAGATATTAATGAACCATACCTTATGCGGCTTGGTTTTCTTGA
>JAGLOS010000010.1 GCA_023137615.1 Minisyncoccota bacterium
TCTGACCTGCCTGCCGGTAGGCAAGGTTCGCGTGCCAAGGTGATCGTCGGTGGCGGGGATACTGTTGCTCTTGTTTCTAAAATGCGGCTTGAGAAAAAATTTCACTTTGTATCAACGGGCGGCGGTGCAATGCTCGATTTTCTTGCAGATGGAAAGTTGCCGGGAATTGATGCTCTTGTAAAAAATAAAAACAATTAAAGTAAAAAATAAGGTATCAAGGACCGTCCTTGATATAGCGCTTTAGTTTTTGTCGTGTCTATAGAGTCTATTTTCTCATGGTATACTGTCTTTCATGGCACCGTACCGAATACGAAAAGAAATACCGAAGAGTATTAAAAAAGAACTTCAAAAATATTCCCCACTTTTGCAAAAATTGCTTTATTATCGAGGTATTACTGTAAGAAAGGACGCTGAAGAATTTTTGGATCCGGATTGGGAGAGGGATATTCATGATCCGTTTCTCATACACAATATGGAAAAAGCGGTTGGTCGGATATTAAAAGCGATCGACAAAAATGAAAAAATATTGATCTATGGTGACTACGACGCCGATGGTATTCCCGGTAGTGTTGTATTGCATGATTTTTTCAAAAAGATCGGGTACAAAAATTTTTCCAACTATATTCCTCATCGTCACGATGAAGGTTATGGTTTTCATATTTCCGCGGTTAAGCAATTTAAAAAAGACAAAATAAAACTTATTATTACGGTTGATGTTGGTATTACCGATATTGAAACCGTAGCTTACGCCCAAAAAAATAATATCGATGTCATTGTGACTGACCATCACATACCCGCTATGAAAGACGGGAAAGACGGGAAAGATGTGGTGCCAGATGCCTTTGCGGTTATAAACTCAAAACAGCAAGACGATACGTATCCCGATGACATGCTATGCGGGGCGGGGGTTGCCTTCAAATTGGTGCAGGCGTTATTTAAAAAAGGAAAAGAAATCGGAAAATTTCAAGAAGTGCCGAATGGTTGGGAGAAATGGCTGCTTGATATGGCAGGACTCTCAACCATTGCGGATATGGTACCGCTCAAAAAAGAGAACCGTGTATTGGCATATTATGGATTGACAGTACTTCGCAAAAGTAAACGTCTTGGTCTGGTAACTCTCTTGCAGAAGATGGGTATGAACCAGAAATATCTTACCGAAGACGACCTTGGTTTTATGGTTGTGCCGCGGATCAATGCGGCGAGTCGCATGGATCATCCCCTTCGCGCCTTTGAGCTTTTGGCAACACAGGATTTGGCAGAGGCGGAAAAGCTCGCTGATCATCTCAATCATATCAACGATCAACGCAAAGAGCATGTTGCGTCTATGATCAAAGCTGCAAAAAAGAAACTTTTTGAACGGGAGCTCCCCGGTGTTGTTGTTGTCGGTGATCCAAAATGGAATCCCGGAATTTTAGGACTTGCGGCAAACAAGCTGGTAGAAGAATATGAGCGTCCGGTATTTGTTTGGGGTTATGATAGTGATGGGGAGATAAAAGGTTCGTGCCGTGGGATTGGAAACGTATCTTTGGTAGAACTTATGCGCGAATTGCAGGATACATTTATTGATGTAGGAGGACATTTTGACGCGGGAGGATTTTCAATATCGCATGACAATATTCACACGCTAGAAGAAAAATTATCTGATCTGTATGAAAAGATGAAAAACGAAGATGAAAAACAACAGATGACTGTGGACTCAACTCTTACGCTCGACGAGGTAAACTGGAATACGTTCAATGGTATCGATAAGTTAGGACCTTTCGGTGTCGAGAATGAAAGGCCGGTCTTTTTGTTTGAAAATATTGAGATCGACAATGTTCGATCGTTTGGCAAAGAAAAGAATCATTTGGGAATTGATTTTAAAAATAGTTGTGGTAAAAAGATTTCTTCTATAGGGTTTTTTATGACGCCGGAAACGTTTCCGGAAGTAAATCTTGGTGTGGGAGAGAAGATACATCTGATTGGAGTGATGGAGAGGTCAACCTTTAGAAATATTGTGGAATTGCGGCTTCGGATCGAGAAAGTACTGCCGCCCATAAATTAAGTTATCCCCCAAGAGAAGTTGTACAATTGTATTGAATTGGTACTATATTAGTAGCCCTGTTCACGACAAATCGTCACACTAATAGGGTATTATTTTACCATCAGTACGTTCCAAACATACAATTAAATATAATTATTTTATAAAGAGCCACAAAGCGTGGCTCTTTATTAGCGACGTAGAGCGAGCGGAATGTAAAAGTGGAGCGAAGCGTAACTTTTACATTCCCGAGCCGAGGAGCTAATATCAGGTAAATACCCCGTCGGCTTGCCGCGGGTTAGCGTGAGCGAAGCGAACTCAAAATTGAGTCCAGAGCTTGCTCTGGGGTTTAATACCTGTTATTTTTGCCTTATGATCAAAAAAGTTTTGTTATCGTTTCAAGTCTTTTTATAATATACTCAGTGTAACCTTTGTCATTCCAAAGTAATATTTCTTACTCAAACGTTGTCTTTGTCATTCCGAATTTAGGAGGCTCCCGATTTGTATTCAATCACTGCGTTCTTGAACAAAACGGGAGCCTTACGTCGAGATGACAAAACAGTCCTTGCTTAGCACTCATTTAATTGTGCCGAGTGAATATTCGTTAGGAAGATTCACTCTTTAAATTTTGCAAAGCAAAATTTTTCCTAAAACCTAAAACCTACCACCTAAAACCTATCTTAATATATCTCGTCTTTCTTTTCTTTTATAAAAAGGGCAAATGTGTCTATCGCACGAAGTATTATTTTGAAAGGGGCTTCTATAATAAAGTCCATAATAAAGACGAAGATATTGATGGATGCAAATTTGAGTACAAGCCATCGACCCAGTGAAATGATCGGTAGTGTAAAGAGGTCCCACAGGAATGTTGTAAATTTATGCTCATCAGTATGCACGATCCAACGTCGCGCGATAAATCGTATACGAAGACCAAAGTAACTGACAAATGTCAGGAAGAACATAAAGAATGTTATTCCCAGAATGTTAAAGTTTAATCGACTCAGTACCCATATTATTGTGCCAAAGGAAAGAAGGAACATCGCCAAGTATAATATTCCCGTAACATATCCCCACGACGATCTTGCTTTTGCCATTTGCAATATGATCATGTCGTGTCCATTACCGCACACAACAGATCGTACCCCTTTGGAGATAGTAGTAGTGTTTTGACTTCCCGGTTCGGTAATGCTTGTTGTCATTGCAAATAAAAGAAGTGGGTGGAAGATCACATTGATAGCAAGAGCTACATATTGTACTTCCTTGTATATAATAAGATCGAAAGGAAGTTCGACTGCAAGAGCCAAAAGTATTTTTGTCATAAAGATATATATGACCGCATGCCATGAACTTTTTCGTATACGTTTATGAATATTCCGGTATTCTTCTTCGGCGATATCTTTTACAACAAAATGAAGTCTCTCCGGGTCTTCAAAAATCTCGCGGGAAGTCTCTCGATACTTTGCTACGATCTTTCGTATGACTGAAAAGTAAATGATGTCATTTTTTAATTTTGTAACCAAGCGTTGTTGCAGTGGAGACTTGAGTTGCTCCTCAATGAGAATACGGATCGAGTTGAACTCTTCCGCAATTTTTTTCAGTTTCTCGTCTGTTTCTTCATTTGCGTCATTTAGTTCTGTCCATTCCGGATAATACATAAGCCACAGATGGTAGAAAAGTGTCGCGTCGTCTTCTTTGAAAAGACCACGACGGCAAGCAAGATATATTTGCACTTCATGTTCCTTCGCGCTTTTTTTAGAACGGGTGATAGTTATGTGGTCTTTGACGTTTCTATAAAATGCTTTGAGCGTTGCTTCATCAACTATTGCGGGGAAGAGAAGATCATCGATCTCTGATGTGGCGAGCTTGATAATGAGTGACCGGGAATGAGAATATTGTTTTTCTGCATAGGTGTGTTCGAGAAGAGAAATAAAAAAGACGGTTTTGTTAATGATCGCTTGAACGGGGATTGCTACTCTTTTAGGCAGTTCATTGTTTGGAAGGTAACCGGTCTGGATAAGTTCAATAAGAAATAATTCACCGCTCTTCTCTTGAGTGAAGTCGATAGTGAGACGGCGCCGCAGGATCCTTTCGATGGCGGTGCGACGCAAAAGATGTTCTTCTTTGTACTCGATCGAGTAGCGCGCCTTTTCATAATATTGTGCGGCGCGACTTACTATTTCTCCAATAGAAATACGCGGTTCGTGCTCTTTCGCGACCAGATATTCCGGGTATGTATAGTCTTGTATTGTATCGAGAAGTTTTGTGATCTCTTTCGATATCATATATCCAATACATTACATGATATCATCCCAAAGGCAAGACATAAACAATATACGGGTTTGGCGTCAGAGTGAGTTAGGGTATAATCGGGAGATGAAAAACAATACTATTATTGCCTACACTGATGGAAGCTCAAGAGGAAATCCGGGTCCCGGTGGTTGGGGGGCTGTCTTGTGGTATCCAGATAACACGGTGCTTGAGCTTGGCGGTAGAGGCGACAATACGACAAACAACAAAATGGAACTTATGGCGGCGATCCGTGCGATACAAGGGGCGGGAGAAGTAGCTGCTAAGATGACGATTTACACTGACTCAAAGTATGTACGAGAAGGGATCACTACGTGGGTGTTTGGTTGGCAGAAAAATGGATGGCAAACAAAAGCAAAAAAAGATGTGTCGAACAAAGAACTCTGGATAAAACTTTTTGACGCAGTGCGGATGCGTGAGAAACATGGAGCCATCGAGTGGGTGCTTGTGCCCGGGCACTCGGGTGCAGCCGGCAACGAGCGTGCAGATGCGATCGCGACGAAATATGCAGACATGGAAGAGGTGGCGTTGTATGTGGGATCATATGAAGAATACGATACTGACTTGGTTGCGCCTGACAAAAAGACTCTTGAGGTTCAAGCAAAAAAACGCTCGGTGGCTCGGGCGCGATCAAATGCGAAAGCGTACTTGTACCTTTCTCTTGTGGAGGGTAAGGTGATGCGACATCTTACTTGGGCAGAGTGTGAAACGCGAGTAAAAGGCAAAAAAGCGAAGTTTAAAAAAGCGCTTTCTGCAGAAAATGAAAAAGAAATTTTAAATGAATGGAACGTATAAATAGAACCAAGAATAGAGAATCATAAATAGAGAATCATAAAGAAAAAAGATAACCGCCAACGCGTACGCGTTGGCGGTTATTGTTGAGGTCACTCTTTGTCAAGAATAGCCAACAACCATATTATATCTTCACTGTGTAATTTTTTAAACAGAACCTTTGTTTGTTTGCAAACAAAAGCATGTTTTGCCGCTTCTGTTCTGTTTAGAAACTTACCCGATTCTGTTACGAACCCTTCTTCGCCGTCTATATATTTTATTTCGCGAGGTATGGGTGAAAGTTTTTTCTTCATTGCTTCAATAGCTTCTGCGTGGTCACGACCTGTGTAGATCACGCCATTGTATCGAATAGCTGCTTTTGAAATCATATTTTTATATTTATGAATAAGATCACAAAATGTAATTATTTTGTTCCCGTATCCCTTATTGTTAATGTTCTTCTTTGGTGTTTCATAATACTTTTTAATTGATAGGTGTCAACGTGTCTTTTAGAGTTTTGAAGTATCAGTAGGTATGATACACTGCCTTTTATGAAAACTTCTACGCTTGTTATTCTTGTGATCTGCTTCGCTCTCGGAGTGGTGCTTCGGAGTTTCACTGACCTCGGTGCGACATTCGCACCATTTTTGATATTGCTTGGTGGAGTGTTGCTTCTCCTCCCTCGACTCGGGGGAGGTGTGTCGCGTAAGAGTTTTTTTGTTTCATTTTGTATCATCGCGATCGGCTGTGGTGTATTGCGTACGGATCTTGTCTACATGGATGCGAGTCGATATGTTTTGGATAACATGGTGGGTCACGATATGGTGCTTGAATGTATTATTGTTGATGAACCCGATGAGCGTGAGAATGTAACACGTCTTACTGTCGGTGTGTGGGATAAAACAGCACAAAGCGAATTGACGAAGGTGTTGGTAAGTGTGCCATTGTATCCGGTGTGGAATTATGGGGATAGAATTGTCCTAGAAGGTGTCCTTAAGAAACCGAAGAATTTTGTATCGGATGAAGGTGGACGTGAATTTAATTATATTGGCTATTTGGCAAAAAGCGGGATCTACTATCAAATGTATCAACCAAAGATCGAACTGATTGGAAGAGGAGAGGGTAACATGATCAAAGCGTCTCTCTTTGATATGAAACATGCTTTTCTTGAGAAAGTGTCGCTCGTGTTACATGAACCATACGCTGCACTTTTGGGAGGGCTTGTGGTGGGAGCAAAACAATCACTTGGAGAAGACCTTCTTGAAAAATTTCGTGTGGTAGGACTTATTCATATTGTCGTACTCTCCGGATATAACGTGACGATCATTGCAGAGTCGATCATGAAAGTTTTAGGATTTCTTCGTCCGGGACTTCGTGCGCTTGTCGGGGGTACAAGCATCGTACTTTTTGCGATAATGACAGGAGCCGGAGCAACGATCGTTCGCGCGTCGATCATGGCATTGCTTGTGGTAGTGGGGCGGGCACTTGGACGCAATGTTGATTTATTTCGGTTGCTTGCAATCGCCGCATTTATGATGGTTTTGCACAATCCTCTCATTGTTGTTTTTGATCCATCGTTTCAGCTTTCATTTTTGGCAACACTCGGGCTCCTTCTTTTACCGCCGCTTTTTGAAAAACATTTCATGATCGTGCCGGAAAAATTTGGTTTGCGTGAGGTTGCAGTTGCCACGATCGCTACTCAAATTTTTGTATTACCCGCACTTATCTATATGATGGGAGAAGTTTCGCTTGTGGCAATCATCGTCAATCTTCTCGTCCTTTTGGTTATACCCATTACTATGCTACTCGGTTTTTTGGCGGGAGTGTTTGGATTTATAAGTACGATACTCTCAAGTGTTTTTGCTTTTTTCGCATTTATCTTTTTGTACTATGAAGTCGCGATGGTTGAGGTCTTCTCTCTTTTGCCATTTGCCTCGGTCTCTGTTCCACACGTTTCATTGTTTTTCATTGTAGTTTGGTATGGGGTGTATGGGTGGGTGTTGTGGAGATGGTATAAGAATTAGGTAACAGCTTGTAGGTTTTAGCTTATAGAAAAACCTAACTTGATCGGACAAGTAGGGTTTTAATTTGTATGTGGATAGCTTTAAGTATTACGGCATTATCTTTTGCTATACTTAGATTATATATCATTAACTGATTATATTTATGGAGCAAGATCAAAAACACAATATTCTCATACAACAAGAAGAGAAGGAAGAACAACCGGAATCAGTTGAAGTAAATGTTCCCGAAATATTTACAACAGAAAAGAAAACAATTTCAACCCGTCTTGGCTCACTCATCATTCTACTTGCGGCAACGATTGCCGGCGCCGGAGTGTGGTGGTATTCGTTTTCTTATGAGGAGCCGCAGATGGTTGATGTTAATCAACTTAGTTTGCAGTTGCAGGAGAGGAAAGAGATTGAAAAGGAGGTTTTTTCTAATTATGAAATCAAAGCAGACAGGGTGTACTTCCATGGGAAATTGATAGAAGAAGCTGATGTGGAGACATTTGTGATTTTAATGGATCTTTTTTATATAGACAATTCTTCCGGATATTCAAAAGATAAAAGTAAAGTTTTTTTTAAAGAAAACGAAATTTTAGGTGTGGATGTTGAAAGTTTTGTTTTAATGCAGCAGTATGATGGAAAGGTTATTGAAACAGGAATGGCGCAGGACATTAACAATAGATATTATTTTGGTAGGAGGATTGTTGAGAGGGATATTGTAGATGAATTAGAAAATCTTGGTGATAGTTATTATAAAGATGAGTTTAATGTTTATCGTGAGATGAGATATTCCTCCGGATCACATTCTATATTTATACCGGTTATCCTTAGTCAGTTTGATGTTGAAAGTTTTGAATTTATAGGGCTTTGTTGGTATATGGAGGGTTCCGGTAGTTATCACGAATCATACATAAAAGATAAGAATAACGTATTTTGTGGAGAAGATAAACTTGAGAAAGCAGACCCTCATACTTTTGAAGTTGTCGGCTTTTTAGAAGAGGGAGAACAAGATGCGGGAGTTTATTTCTTTTCTAAAGACAAAAATTATGTTTATCAAGCTGAAGTGTTGTTAGAAAATAAAAACCCCGAAACATTTGAAATTCTTGAGGTTTTTGAAAGTATAGAGAATAATCTTTAGTCTTCAATTTCCTCCAACACCTCTTTTGAGTTGATGAATTTGTAGAAAAGTCCAATGACGAAGACAGCGACTATTGCCAAGACGATCGCGTAGCTACCAAAGACGTCAGACGACTTGCCGAAGTAAAAACCGATGGCGAGAAACGGCGCGGTCCAGATGGCGGATGTGATAAGCATAATGGGAATGAATAATTCACGGCGGGTTTTGCCGACTCCGGCGGCGATGGGTACAAAGACTTTTATGGCTGGGAGGAGTTTGCCGATAAATATAAACCACAACCCTTTTTTACGGAGCGCTACCACTATTTTTTTGATTTCTTTTTTAGGGAAAAGATTCCACTTGGTAATATATTTTAATCCTTTTTGCCGTACGAGTTCGTAGAGGATAATACATCCGATAGTGTTGCCGAGCGCGCCGAAGAACACAACAAGCACGACATTAAGGTCGCCGGTAAAAATAAAATAGCCGCAGATAATATAGAGTATTTGGCTAGACGGAAAAGAGACCGCGCCGTTTGATGTCATCATAAGAAAAATACCGAGATAGCCAAGAGCAATGATGATAGATTCAATATCAAATTCCATTTATGTATTGTAACATAAAACAAAATCCCTCATGTGAGGGATTTTGTTTTGATCTGTATCAAGGACCGCCCTTGATATCATCTTTTGTATTAGTTTACAGTTACACGAACGTTGTCGACGTTTGCGTCCTCTCGGCTGTTTGACATTTTCCCACGGAATCGAAGTTTAATGCTGCTTGTTCCGCTTACGTTAAATTCTTCAGAATGCCATAGGTCTTCTGCGATGACATTTTCTCTGGTAATCCCTTTTATCCATATACCGAGAGCGCCTTTTTCTACCCACTCTCCACCATCTACTGAGAGGTCAAAAGCAAGGTATTCACCGGAATCGAGACTTTGCTCAGTAAGCCAGTCAAATGTAATTGTTGCCTCCGTGTGTCCTTGCAGGTCAATGTCAATCGAGGTAAGTGTTGCGTCCACTGCGCGACCATCAATTTCTGCTGAATATGATCCATCTGTCGCTCTTTGAGTTGCTCTCTCCCAGTCGTTTTGGCTGTCCTCCGTCCAAAGACCATTCCATTCATCCACTGCACTTATTTCAAAACTGTCATAAAATATTTCCAATGGTTCTTCCGTCACGATTATTTCAACAGAGTCTGTACTTGTCGCGCCATTATCATCTGTCACGGTGAGTATCATTGCATAAGTGCCGGTGGCAGTATACGTATGAGTTGTTGTTATTCCCTCTCTTGTGGTTTCATCACCGAAATCCCAAACATAGCTTACGATAGTCCCATCATCATATGATCCATTCGCATCAAATAAAACATTTGTATTAATGAATATATCGGTTGGATCGACAACGGCAACCGCAGTCGGGGCTTGATTGGGAATAACTTCAACCATTACATCATCGCTTGAAGTTGCTCCATTGTTATCGGTCACAGTAAGTGTATAAATATGTGTTGTTTCAACATTCACAGATTGTGTTGTTGTGGGGTTGTTGGCTATTGTGGTTGCCCCTTCTTTCCATTCATATGATACGATCGTACCGTCCAGATCGGTTGAACCTCTTCCGTCAAGTATTATTATTTCGAGATTGTTTCCATCGGAATCGGAAACAATTTGATCTTCTCCGGCATTAGCAATAGGTAATCGATTATCCCCCGTTAGCCATCCAAGCGCGGCTGTCGCATCAATGAGCCCTGCACCAAGAGACGGGTCGTTAATGTTCTGCGCTGTTGATTCCAATGCCTCTCGAATATCATCCGGATTTGTTGCATTTCCATTTGCCATGAGAAGAGCTGCGGTTCCCGCGACATGAGGAGATGCCATTGAGGTTCCTTGGTAAAGCCAGTAGCCAAAATTTGTCGGGTATGAACTGAATGTTTGTTGGAGAACTCCGTCTTTATGTCCGTCACCATTTTCATCTGCGGTTACATCACCTCCCGGTGCGGCTACATCAACGTCAGATCCGTAGGTTGAATAGTATGCTCGATCTTTATTAAAGTCAGTCGCGCCGACAGAGATCACATATTCATTATATGAAGCAGGGTAATGCGGCGCAGTTGAGTTATTGTTTCCGGCAGCTGCTATCACAGTTACTTCATTGTTATATGCATATGCGACAGCGTCTTCAAGTATTGATGAAGCAGAGTTTCCACCCAGACTCATATTGATTATGTCTGCTCCATTATCAACAGCAAAGTAGATCGCATTTGCGATTGCGGTGTATGATCCCGACCCGTCTGCACCGAGGGCTTTTACCGGCATTAGACATGTATCCGGCGCAACTCCCGCAGCACCCATGTTGTTGTCGGTGCTTTGTGCAACTGTGCCTGCCACATGAGTTCCGTGCCTGTGATCGTCGTTTGGATGTCTGTCTCTATTTATAAAATCGTATCCTGCAACAAAACAAGTGTTGGCAAGATCTGGTGCTTGAGAGTACTGTGTGTCTTTTCGACGATCGTAATAATTCTCATATGCGATACCGGTATCGATCACGGCGACAATGACGGTATTGGAACCTTTTGTAATATCCCATGCTTGTTCCGCATTGATACCGCTGTTTGTCTCATTGTCCATATGCCATTGAATAGAGTAATATGGATCGTTCGGCACAAAGTCGGCATAGGCAATATAGTCCGGTTCTACATATTCTACATTGTCAAACGTGCGATACTTTTTTATTGCATCGCTCACTGTTGTCCCCGCAGGTATATTGATCGTGCGGAATCGTTCTGTGTCATTTTTATATTTAACAACAATAGAATCGTGTTTGTATTGCACTCGAGATTGTACTTCTCTTTGTTTTTGTCCCACTGTTGAGAAAATTTCTTGCATCCTCTGGTCTATTTGCAAAGATTTTTCGGCTTTTCTTTGATCTATCTCGGCAAATTTGTCATTGAGAGATATCGCGAGCACTTGTGTTGGAAGCATTGTAACAATTAAGACAGTCGCGAAACTAGTTTTGATATGTTTTTTGTGATGCATGTTTTTATAGGATCTTAATAATAAATAATCTTATAAAATACCTTTACCAAATAGATATATTTACATTTAGTGTAGCTCACCAAGACAGAGTGTCAAGCGGATCAGGTTTTAGGTTGTAGCCGTCAGGTTTTAGGAAAATAGTGATTAGTTACTATCGTCATTGCGAGCCGTAGGCGAAGCAATCCAGAGTTATACCAACATACCCTGGATTGCTTCACTGCGTTCGCAATGACGTTTGAAAATTAACTACTTTGTCATTCCGAAACAAAGCGTTAGCGGAGTGAGGAATCTCTTATACTTAGCTTTGCAATTCAAAAGTTTAAGGGATCCCTCCTGCGTCGGGATGACAAAAGGTACGCGAAATAACAAAAATTCATTGTAAATTAATGCTTGTAAATTGGAAATTTAAACATACATAATAAGTTGTATTTGTTTGAGAGGGTTGAATTATCACTGATGCCTCGCGGTTCTATTATGAGATAATTCTTAATTTGAGTTTGCGGTATAATATTTTAATGTTTCCGAGAATGAAAAAGTCTCAAATATACGTACTCCTTTCTTTCGCTGTTGTGACTGGTGTTGTGTGGTGGGCGGTTTTTACTTACGCTGTATCCGAAAAGGAGCTTACGGTTGCTTTTTTAAATGTGGGGCAGGGCGATGCGATCTATATAGAGACGCCAAATGGTACACAAGTGCTTCTCGATGGGGGTCCGAATAAAAGCGTGTTACGAGAGCTTGGCGATATGATGCCTTTTTGGGATCGCACTCTGGACATAGTGATCCTTTCACATCCCGACCTTGATCATGTTGGAGGGTTGACCTCTGTACTCAAGAGGTTTGATGTTGATCGTATTATGTCTCCCGGGGTGGGAGCGAGTATTGGAGCATATGAAAGTATTGTGGATGAAGTTTTGGAAAAGAATATTGAAAGTATCATTGCACGACGAGGGCGAGTGTGGCTCGACAAAGAACACGGAGTATATCTGGATATTCTTTTTCCAGACAGAGATGTTACCGGATTTGACAAGAATCTCGCGTCGATCGTTGCAAAACTTGTGTATGGTGAAACTTCATTCTTGCTTACCGGCGATTCCCCAAAAAGTATTGAAGCATATCTTGTTGATGTGGACGCGGAGGCACTTGACGTCGACGTACTCAAGCTTGGGCATCATGGGTCCAAGACATCAACCTCGGAAGAATTCCTAGGATACACTTCTCCGGAGTATGTAATTATATCGGCGGGAAAAGATAACAGGTATGGTCATCCTCACAAGGAGGTGACTGACTTACTGCAACAATTTGATGTAATGTATTTTAATACAGCTGAGGAAGGAAATATCTTATTTAAGAGTAACGGAGTAGAAGTGATCAAAAAGTAAAACTCCCCAATAAAATTGGGGAGCTTTTAATTACGCCATTCGTTCTGCGGTTTCTTTTAGTAACCTGCTTTTGACACTTCTTTCTTCGAGACAGTGAGTCAAGAAAAATATTCTTGTGTAAATTTTAGATATTTATGAAGATATTTATGAACTGGTGATATTTAAAATGACAAAAAGAGTTCCATAAACAGGAAACAATAAAAGGAATATTCCTTTTTGGAGAAAGTTACCTTTCCATTGTCTTTCCCACCATTTCCAAGTGAAATGTGCAAAAAGGGCGAGTGGGAAAAATATAATAAAAATAGTAGTTTTTAACATTTTTTCATTATATCGTTATGATCGTATAAAACAAAACCCCGTTATGATATATGGGGTTTTGTTTTTTAAAAAATTATTAACGACGTAGAGCGGGAGAAATGAAAAAGTCTAGCGAAGCGTAACTTTTCCATTGCCGAGCCGAGGAGTTAATATAAGACGAAGTGCTTTTATTTTACCTCGAGGTGTTTGTTCGCTTTAAGGCATCTGGTGCAGATCTTGATCCGTGATCCGTCCATTTTGCGTGCCCATTGAAGATTTGGATAGCGCCGTCGTTTTCCTGTCGGGTTGAATTGAGTTGCACGAACACGGTTGCTGTAACTACCACCTACTTGAGAACCTTTATTGCAAATTGCACAAACCTTAGCCATAATCTTAATGTTTTATTTAATGTTCTGCCATGGTATCATACATTTCACATTTAGCAAGTTGAGATTACCTAAGTTCTACCTTGAACCGCACCACTTATCCATAAAACATAAACGCCCAACGTCATTGCGAGCCGTAGGCGAAGCAATCTAGGGTATGTTGATATAACTCTGGATTGCTTCGCCTGCGGCTCGCAATGACGATTGAAAATTGGATTTTGAAAATTCATTGTAAATTGATGCTTGAAATAGGTTGTAGGTGTTAGGTTTTAGGGGAGAAAATGTGCGAAGCGCATTTTCTTAAACCTACAAGAACCTATAAGCTATTAGCTATAACCTAAAACCTTATTAACTAGTAACTAAAAACCAGATACTATATACTATACTTTATGGAACCGGCAACAGCTATATTTTTTATTGCAATACTTATTATGTCTATTGTTATTCATGAGGTGGCTCATGGGTACGTTGCCGAGATGCTCGGTGATCCGACCGCACGGATGGCGGGAAGGTTGACGCTTAATCCTTTGCCACATCTCGACATGATGGGTTCTATTATTTTGCCGCTTATTTTGGTGGTGACACAAGCCGGATTTGTCTTTGGTTGGGCAAAGCCCGTACCGTACAATCCGTATAATCTTAGAAAAGGAAAATGGGGTCCCGCGATTGTTGCAATTGCCGGACCGTTATCAAATATCTTTTTTGCATTGATATTCGGAATGGTATTGAGATTTGGCGGGGGGCTTGGTTTGCCGGAAGCATTTATAGATATATCTGTTTATATCGTATTTATAAATATATTACTTGCGGTATTTAATATGATCCCCGTACCGCCGCTTGATGGATCAAAAGTATTATCGGCATTTTTACCATATCGCCATATGCATATGATGGAACAGCTTGAGAGATATGGTTTTATAGTCATTCTGTTTATTGTATTCTTTTTGTGGGAAAGTGTCGTTGCTCCTATTGTCGGGTTGATATTCTATTTAATAACCGGTTCAAAGATATTTTAATAAATTTTACTTGCTTTTTTTGCATTGCTATAGTAGAGTATTCCCACTGTTGGGTGGTTGCCCAATTTTTTAAAAATTAAGTAAAGAACCTAAATGGTTCGAGGACATACAGTAATCTTTCTGCCTTTAGTGGGAAGGTGAAGAAAATATATGCCAACAATAAATCAATTAGTTCGAAAGAAGAGAAAAGCTCCGATAAAGCGGTCACGTACCGTGGCTTTGTCGCGTGGTTTTAATACAATTAAAAACAAACCGGTATCGTATCCCTCGTCTTTTAAGCGGGGAGTGTGTGTAAAAGTAACCACAACTACACCTAAGAAGCCGAACTCAGCTCTTCGAAAGATCGCTCGTGTTCGTCTTACCAATGGTATGGAAGTAACCGCGTATATCCCGGGAATGGGACATCCTTTACAAGAGCACTCGGTGGTGATACTTCGTGGTGGTCGAGTAAAAGATCTCGCCGGTGTACGATATACGATCGTCAGAGGTCGTCTTGATGCAACCGGTGTTGAAAAAAGGGAGCAAGGTCGAAGTAAATACGGAGTAAAAAAACCTAAGAAGTCTTAATAGTATCGTTTCCAATTTTTCGGAAGACGAAAGTATTGTAATTATAAAAAATAATTAATTATGAGAAGAGCAGTAAAAAACAGAAAATATCCGGCAGCTGATTCTGTGTACAACTCAGAGAAAGTTGCTAAATTTATCAACTACGTCATGCTAGACGGGAAAAAGACCATTGCGGAAAAGATCGTGTATGGTTCATTTGATATTATCAAAGAGAAGACAAAACAAGAGCCAATTGAGATCTTTGAATTGGCGCTTAAAAATGTAGGTCCCGCAACAGAGGTCCGATCACGTCGAGTCGGTGGTGCTAACTATCAGGTGCCGCGAGAAGTGCGAGCAGAAAGACGTCTTGCTCTTGCTATGCGTTGGATATTGGATGTTGCACGAAAACAGTCAGGTAAACCAATGACACAAAGACTTGCAGATGAGTTGATCATCGCAAGCAACAATGAAGGTGAAGCCGTAAGGAAACGTGAGAATACTCACAAAATGGCGGAAGCGAACAAAGCATTCGCCCACTTCGCCTGGTAAAAAATATCCATATTCGGCGAGTTTTTTTGTCGAAGCAGTAAGATACTTAGTCGTAGTAATAAAACATACAGCTTCCTCGTCTCTTACCGCTTCTCCTCAAAACTCACTCGAATCTGAATATTTTTACTTATTGTTAAAAATACGGAAGTTCACTCAAAAATTGAAAAATAATAATAAAGAACAAATATTTTCAAAACTTTTAAAAACTCATTTATTATTAACTTATTATTTATATGGGACGAGATTATCCACTGGAAAAAGTTCGAAATATTGGTATTATTGCGCATATTGATGCGGGTAAGACAACAACAACAGAACGTATACTTTTTTATACGGGTGTGTCACACAAGATAGGTGAGGTGCATGAAGGAGAAGCTACTATGGACTGGATGGAGCAGGAGCAAGAGCGAGGGATTACGATCACCTCTGCTGCGACGACTTGTTTTTGGACACCTAGCTATGAAGATTCAAAAGATACGTCAAATAAATACCGATTTAATATTATCGACACTCCAGGGCATGTGGATTTTACCGCTGAAGTTGAAAGATCACTAAAAGTACTTGATGGTGGTGTTACTGTATTTGACGGTGTTGCGGGAGTTGAACCGCAATCAGAAACAGTTTGGAGACAAGCTGATAAATACAATGTTCCTAGAATTTGTTTTATTAATAAACTAGATCGAATAGGCGCTTCGTTTGAAAGATCTTATCAAACTATTTTGAATCGTCTGACCAAAAATGCAGTTCGTATGCAGATCCCTATTGGGGAAGAAGATGCACACGAAGGTGTGGTAGATCTTCTTGAAATGAAAGCATATGATTTTGAAGGCGAGCTTGGAAAAGATGTAAAAGAAATTCCAATACCGGAGAATCTAAAAGTAGATGCCGAAAAATATCACGAAGAGCTAATTGAAAAAATAGTTGAAAATGATGAGGAGGCAATGAATGACTATTTGGAAGGGAAAGAAATTCCGCTTGCGAAACTTAAGGAATTGATACGAAAAGCCGTGATAGCAACTGACCTATTTCCTGTATATGCCGGGTCAGCTCTTAAGAATAAAGGTGTGCAGTTGGTATTGGATGGTGTTGTTGATTATCTTCCTGCACCGACAGATGTTCCTGCGATCAAGGGTATTGATACCAAGACAGATGAAGAAGTAGAGCGTCCGTCAGATGACGGTGCTCCTTTTGCGGCTCTCGTATTTAAATTACAGAATGACCCTTTTGTCGGTCAGCTGGCATTTTTCCGTGTGTATTCAGGTACGCTTGAATCCGGTTCATATGTATTAAATACATCAACAGGGAATAAAGAGCGTATCGGACGAATTCTTCGAATGCATGCTGATAAGCGGGAGGAAGTGAAGAAGGTGTACGCAGGAGAGATCGCAGCCGCTGTTGGACTTAAAAGTACAACAACATCAGATACGATCTGTGACGAAGCACACCCCGTTGAACTTGAGAGGATCCAGTTCATGGAACCGGTGGTGTCTATGCGCATCGAACCCAAAACAAAAGCTGATCAAGAGAAGATGGGTATGGCACTTTCCAGACTTTCAGCCGAAGACCCGACGTTTAAAGTAACATCAGATCCGGAGACACTTGAAACAGTGATTTGGGGGATGGGTGAGCTTCATCTCGATATTTTGGTTGATCGAATGAAACGAGAATTTAGCGTAGAAGCAAATATCGGTAAACCGCAAGTCGCATACAAAGAAACTATTACAAAGCCGTCAGAAGCGGAAATAAAATACATCAAGCAGTCAGGTGGTCGCGGTCAGTATGGTCATGTGAAGATCAACATAAAGCCGCTTGAAAAACTTTCCGAAGAGGAACTTGAGAATCTTCCTAAAAATACCAAACGGAGTGAAGGATTTGAGTTTGTAAACACTATTAAAGGAGGTGTTATTCCTCAGGAATATATTCCTGCTTGTGAAAAAGGATTCAAAGAAGGATTACAAAGGGGTATTTTGGCAGGATATAATGTTGTGGATGTTTCGGTAAACCTTTATGATGGTTCATATCATGAAGTTGATTCATCTGAGATCGCTTTCAAGATCGCAGCATCACAAGCCATTCAAGAAGCCGCCAAAAAAGCATCGCCTGTTATCCTTGAACCTACAATGAAGGTTGAAGTGGTAACCCCGGAGCAATTCATGGGAGACGTAAACGGAAACCTTTCATCAAAACGAGGTCAGATCGAAGGAATGGAAGATCGAGGAATGAACAAAGCTATTTCTGCGAAAGTACCTTTGTCAGAAATGTTCGGTTATATTACAGCGCTTCGCTCAATGACTGAAGGTCGCGCAAGTTTTACTATGGAATTTGACTCATATCAGATCGTTCCACAAAACGTGGCTGACGATATTATCAAGGCACGAAGCTAGTAACGAGTAAAAAGTAGAAAGTATCTGGTATAAAGTAAAAACACACTGCAAGCAAAGCTTGCGGTGTGTTTTGTGGATAATTTATCTCTTTTTACAAAAAAAAATGATACAATAACGCTTATGAAAACAAAAGGATTCACTCTCATAGAACTTCTTATGGTCGTTGCTATCATAGGAGTACTTTCAAGTGTGGTTTTAGTTAATATTAATGATGCGCGTGAAAAAGGAAGAATTGCCGCGGGACAAAGGTTCAGCTCAAGTTTACACCATGCGATCGGAGATGAATTGATCGGTGAGTGGAGGTTTAACGACGATGATACCCCGGCGATTTTAGCTGATTCCAGTGGTTATGGAAATGACGGTGCTATTGTTGGCGCAGTATATACCGATGATGGGGTTTTGGATAATGCTTTAGAGTTTGATGGTAATGATTATGTAAATTTAAGCGATGTTGGAAGTGAAGAGTATACTTCACTGACAATAGGTGCTTGGTTTAAAGCAACTACATTTACTCCTACCAGGTGGAGAACCCCTTTTCACAGAAATGATGGTACAAGTATAGGTACTTCCGTTTTTTATATTGGACTTGAAACTGGAACCGGTCAAATATTTTCTGTTATTGGTGCAGGATCTGGTATTGGATATACGGTAGGCAAGACAGGAGTGTATGCACAAGTTGGAAGATGGTATCATGTGGCAACTTCTTGGGATGGAACAACAGGAAAGGTCTATGTAAATGGTGAATTAAAAAAATCCTATGCGCTGTCTTCGGCTGCTTTTAATAACAAGTCTGCTGCAGTTACAAGGATAGGATCTTCTGGATCGAGCACAGGATATCTCTTTGATGGTCTTATTGACGACGTTAGACTTTACAAGAAAGCACTAACTTCAGCCCAAATCCAAAAACATTACGCTGAAGGGCTTAAAGATCATCCAACACTGGCAAGTAATTAATAAAAGTTAAAAGTGTAACAAAACTTAACTTTTGTTATCCAAGCATTTAGTTTTGTCACTTCATGTAAAGTTTGTCATTCTGATCTTAGAAGGGATCCATTATACGTTGTTTGTATCTTGTATGTTTAAGCGATTTCTCCTAAAGTCGAAACGATAAAGATGGAGTTTTATAGTTTTCCACCACACTTGTGGTTTTTTAAACCCTTTTTCTCTTGACTTATCTCTCCTTTTTGTTATTATTTGCTGTACGCAATCGGTTTTGCGCGTTTTTCTTTACGTTAATCGGGTTGTGTATTTTGTAAAGTTGTTTTATACAAAAATATTTAGTGACGATCGTTCAGTCGCTTCTCGCGGGTTGAACAATCAGTCATTATATATGGCGAATAAAACTATTAATTAATAATAAGTAAAAATAATATTATGGCAGCAGAAGCTTTTGATCGTTCAAAGCCCCATGTAAACGTGGGAACAATTGGACACGTAGACCACGGAAAGACTACTCTTACCGCGGCTATTTTGCATGTTCTTAACCTTGCCGGCAAGGACGTGAAAATGAGAGATGTCGATGCAATCGACTCAGCTCCGGAAGAAAAGGAGCGAGGTATTACCATTGCGCTTTCTCATAATGAATATTCAACAGACGCACGACACTATGCGCACATTGATGCGCCGGGTCATGCCGACTACATTAAGAACATGATCACAGGTGCCGCTCAGATGGATGGCGCGATCTTGGTGGTTGCGGCAACAGACGGTGTTATGCCCCAGACACGTGAGCACATTTTGCTTGCAAAGCAGGTTGGAGTGCCAAAGATCATGGTTTTCTTGAACAAGTGTGACATGGTAGAAGACGAAGAACTTATTGAATTGGTTGAAGAGGAGGTGCGAGAGCTTCTTACGAAGTATGATTTTGACGGAGACAAAGCACCGGTTATCAAGGGTTCTGCTTTGAAAGCATTAGACGCTACATCAGTAGACGATGAGTGGGCTAAAAAGATCCTTGAGCTTGCTGAGTCATTGGATACTTATATTCCAACACCGGAAAGAGATACTGAAAAACCATTCCTTATGCCTATTGAAGATATTTTCTCAATTGAAGGACGAGGTACTGTGGTTACCGGTCGAATTGAGCGGGGAGTTGTAAAGGTTGGCGAAGAGATCGAAATGGTTGGTTTGCAACCCACAACAAAAACAACTATTACCGGTATCGAAATGTTCAACAAACAACTTCAAGAGGGTATGGCTGGAGACAATGCCGGAATTCTTCTTCGAGGAACAAAGAAAGAAGAGGTACATCGTGGGCAGGTGCTTGCAAAATCGGGTACAATTACGCCTCATACGGAATTTGAAGCTGAAGTGTATATTTTGAAGAAAGAAGAGGGAGGAAGACATACCCCATTCTTCTCAGGATACAAACCGCAGTTCTACATGCGAACAACTGATGTTACCGGAGACGTGACTCTTGCAAAAGGGACAGAGATGGTTATGCCGGGTGACACAGTTACATTTAATGTAAAATTGGTGGCACCTATCGCACTCGAAGAAAAACAGCGTTTTGCTGTTCGAGAGGGAGGTAAGACTGTTGGCGCAGGTGTTGTTACAAAAGTTGTTGCATAAGTACTTGACCAAATGCTAATTTAACGGTAGTTTTCTAAAACATGGTAACAAAAGAAACAAAAGTAACAAAAACAAAGAAGAAGGAGGTTTCAAATAAGCTTCGTATTCGAGTACAAGCATATGAGCATAAAATTCTTGACACTTCGGTAAAACAGATCATTGATACCGCGGCTCGATACGATGCTGATATTGTCGGACCTGTACCGATCCCAACAGGGATCAAGAAATATACTGTTAATCGGTCAACGTTTGTCCATAAAGATGCTCGAGAGCAGTTTGAGATCAGAATTCACAAACGACTCATTGACATTCTTAATCCAAATCAACGGGTTATTGAATCATTGACCAATCTTAACCTGCCTTCCGGAGTCAGTATTGATGTAAAGATGGTCTAGTCAGGCTTGCCCTTTTGGTTGGGAAAATAACAAGTCTTTTAAAAAAGAAGAGAAACGAATAGAAACAGAAAATATTCTTGTAAGTAGCGAAGCAAGGCCCGCAAAGTCGAGTAACTTCGCACGGTAATATAGTAGTAATTATGAACAAATATATTCTAGGGACAAAACAAAAGATGGTGCAGTTCTTTGATGAGAACGGCAAGAGTGTTCCTGCTACCTTTATCCAAACCGGACCGGTTGTAGTGACGCAGATCAAAACAAAAGAAAAGGACGGTTATGCCGCTATTCAGGTTGGTTTCGGTTCTCGAAAGGAGAAAAACATCAATAAAGCGCAAAAAGGTCATTTTAAAGATGCCGGTAATTTTGCGTATTCTCGAGAGTTTCGTTTTGATAAAGCTCCTGAAGTGGCTGTGGGAGACAGTATTGATCTTTCAAGTTTTGAGATTGGAGATGTTGTAGAGATATCAGGCGTTTCAAAAGCAAAGGGTTTCCAAGGTGTTGTAAAACGTCATGGATTTCATGGAGGACCACGATCACACGGTCAGAAACATAGCGAGCGTGAGCCGGGGTCTATTGGAGCAACAGGTCCGCAGAGAGTATTCAAAGGAACACGCATGGGAGGTCGTATGGGTGGAGATCGTGTAACGGTCAAGAATCTTATTGTGCTTGGTGTTGATACGGAAAACAGTCTGTTATTGGTCTCGGGTGCGATTCCCGGAAAAAAAGGGACATTAATTGAAGTTAAAGGATAATGATCATGGAAGCAAAAGTATACAACAGTCAAGGAAAAGAAACCGGAAAGGTGGCATTGTCCGAAGATGTCTTTGGTCTTTCTTGGAATGCAGACCTTGTACATCAAGTCGTAGAAACTATGCGTGAAAATGCGCGAATATCGGGAGCTCATACAAAAGATCGAGGTGATGTGCGTGGTGGTGGTAAAAAACCATGGAAACAGAAAGGTACAGGTCGTGCGCGGCACGGATCTAGCCGTTCACCGATCTGGATCGGTGGAGGTGTGACATTTGGTCCGCGAAATGAAAAGATCTATGGCGGAAAAATAAACAAAAAGATGCGAGTCAAAACTCTCTATACTATCTTGTCTGAAAAAATGCGAGACGGTGAGATACTCTTTGTCGACAGTTTAAATGTAAAAGAAGCCAAAGCAAAGGAAGGTAAAACCATTCTTGAGAATTTGAGTAAAGTGAAAGGTTTTGAAACGCTTCTTTCAAAAAAGAAGAATTCAGCATTGATCGCATTTGGTGAGGTGAATGAAGACGTGATAAAAAGTCTCAAAAACTTCAACAACATAGACATGGGAGATGTAAAAGATATAAATCCTTTAGTGATATTGAAAAATAAAATATTGATCATCACTAAACCGGAAGAAAGTATTAAATTTATTGAAAGTAAACTTGCATAAGTATTATGGCTATTCTAGATGCGTTAAAAAAAGACAAAAAAGACAATACGTCAGATACTGTGCAAGAAGAAATTGTGACAGCTGAGAAGAAAGTAAATGCAAAAAAGAATGTTGCGACATCTCTTCATGGCGTGTTGAAGCATCCGCGTATCACAGAAAAGGCGGCTATCCTTGCGGGGGACGGAGTATATACTTTTGAGATCGATCCGAAAGCGACAAAAATAGATGTTGCGCGTGCGATCAAAGAGGTTTATAAAGTTGAACCTCGAAAGATATCCATTAGTAAATTGCCGGCAAAGAAAAAGCTTGTACGTGGAAAGCGTGGAACAACATCCGCAGTTAAGAAAGCTCTTGTGTATCTTAAAAAGGGAGACAAGATAGAATTTGTTTAGAAAAATAAAGAGTTTTGGAGGAGCGACTATATTTTTCTTTACCCCTCACTTGCGTAGGGTTTGCAAGAGAGAAAAGAGATAAGTAAAATATGACAATATAGATAATTAAATTAAGATTAATAAATAGCAAGTGAGGGGTGGTGATTTTCAAAAGCTCGCTTCACTCGCTAAGAAAATCAACCATGAAAAAACTAAAACCAATAACACCGGGACAGAGAGGAACAGCAACGGTATCTTACCGCAATGTTTTGACAGCTTCAGAACCAAAGAAGTCTCTTACTAAAGGGCACAAACGACATGTGGGACGAAACAGCCAAGGACGCCTTACGACACGTCACAAAGGTGCCGGGCACAAACGTCTCTATAGAGAAATTGATTTCAAATATAACAAACGTGATGTTGCGGCAAAGATCGAGTCTATAGAATATGATCCGAACCGTTCCGCTTTTATTGCGCTTGTGTGTTACGCCGATGGCGAAAGACGATATGTCGTTGTTCCAAAAGGAATGAAAGTTGGAGAGTCATTTATCGTATCAAAGGACGCGCCGATAAAAACGGGAAATAGAATGGTATTAAAAAACGTGCCGGTCGGTACTGTTGTTTATAATGTTGAACTCAAACCGGAAGACGGTGCCAAGATAGCACGAAGCGCGGGAAGCGCAGTAGAGGTTATTGCGCATAACGAAGGATATGTGCATCTCAAGATGCCATCATCGGAAGTTCGAAGAGTAAAAGATACTGCGTGGGCATGTATCGGAGCAGTTTCAAACGAAGAACATAAACTTCGAAATCTTGGAAAAGCGGGACGATCAAGATGGCTCGGTATTCGGCCGACAGTTCGAGGGTCAGCTATGAATCCATGCGATCACCCATATGGTGGTGGAGAAGGCAGACAAGGTCGTGGAACACGTCGTGCAAAGAGTAAGTGGGGCAAAGAGACAGGTATCGGACATAAGACTCGAAAAGCAAAAAAATATTCAAATGTATTTATCGTTACCCGCCGGAAGGTCGGAAAACGAAAGTAGTCCAATTTTATAGAGGGACAAACAAAAGCCGCGCATGCGCGGCTTTTGTTTGTCCACAGATAAAATATATGAAAGTATGTTGATAGGGGTATAATAAAAATATGGAATAAGGATAATCCCCCCCCTTTTTTGTTTTTGTAGTAAAAGAGAGAAAAAGTAAGTATGTTGGACGGATTTTTAAAAAATCAAGAAAAATGGAAAAACGTATTTACATAAAAACAGTTTTATTAATAACAAGAATTTTAATAACAGCATATGGAAAAAAATAAAAAAATCTTCTATATTATCATTTTGGTTTTTATGATCTGCTTGGTTGTTGGATTCAAACAGTCTCAAAACTCAAAAGTCAATACAAACACAAATAATGAGAAGCAGGCAGAAGTAGAGACAGCAGCTATTGAGTTTGATGAAAATATGGATCTGGAAGAAGCTCAAGGTATGATCTATGAAAAATATTCTAATGATAATTTAAGAATAGTCGGAGCTGTTATTCAAGAAGTAACTTCTGATTATGTTATTGTAAAAACATATAGAGCGGGAGTTGGCACTGAATCGATAGTGGAAGAGAAAAAAATAAATATAACAAGTGATATTCCGATTTTTGAAACAGTTATATCGTTTGATCAACAAGAAGATTTAGATAATGAACCTGTCACAACCAGAAAGACAATAGCTTCACTTAAAGCGGGAGACCATATTGTCATAGAATGCGCGGACGATAAAAACATGAAAGATTCTAATGAGTTTACGGCATTGATCATCACAAAAGATGTTTTGATATTTGACGAGCCGGTAGAAGATGAAGATGTTGAATAAGTATAAGTGCTAGACATTATTATCAATATTGATGTTACATATGCAAAAAATATTTAAAAGTTTGTTTTGGATTATATCACTCTATCTTTTGTTGATTCCCGCTTCGTTCGCATTTGCCGCGCCCGCTGACGATTTCGTCATCACCGTACAAACAGACAACACGGGAGCGTCATCAGATACTCAATTCACAATACCCACCACAGGAGCCGGATACAATTACAACGTAGATTGTGACAACGACGGAACAAACGAAGCCACAGGACAGACAGGCAACTATACTTGTAACTATGCCGTAGCCGGAACTTACACCGTCCGGATCAAAGACAACACCGGAGCGGGTACGGGCTTTCCGAGAATATATTTCAACAATACAGGAGATGACACCAAGATCACGGGCATTAACCAATGGGGGACAGGGAAGTGGACTTCAATGTACAAAGCGTTTTACGGCTGTTCTAATCTAGACGATGCCGGAGGAGCCGCTGCCGATACCCCTGATTTGTCGGGGGTAACAAGTATGAGTTATATGTTTAGTTACGCTTCCTCTTTCAACCAAAACATCGGAGTATGGGATGTCTCTAATGTAACAAGTATGTATTCTATGTTTCGTTCTGCCTCATCCTTCAACCAAGACATTGGCGCATGGAATACCGTGAATGTAACAAATATGAGTTTGATGTTTCGAGGCACCTCCTTCAACCAAGACATCGGATCCTGGAATACGGCGAATGTAACAAATATGAGTTATATGTTTTACTTCGCCACCTCCTTCAACCAAGACATCGGAGCGTGGGATACTTCAAGCGTAACAGCCATGTCTTCTATGTTTGCTTTTGCCTCATCCTTCAACCAAGACATCGGAGTGTGGAATACCTCAAGCGTAACAAGTATGAGTAGTATGTTTTATAACGCCACCTCCTTCAACCAAGACATCGGAGCGTGGAATACTTCAAGCGTAACAAGTATGTCTTCTATGTTTGCTAGCGCCACCTCTTTCAATCAAAATATCGGAGCGTGGAATACTTCAAGCGTAACAGCCATGTCTTCTATGTTTGGTTACGCCACCTCCTTCAACCAAGACATCGGAGCTTGGGATACCGCGAATGTAACAAGTATGTATTCTATGTTTGCTAACGCATCCTCTTTCAACCAAGACATCGGAGCTTGGGATACCGCGAATGTAACAACCATGTATTTTATGTTTGCTTACGCCTCCTCTTTCAATCAAAATATCGGAGCGTGGGATACTTCAAGCGTAACAAATATGAGTTATATGTTTGCTTACGCCGCCACCTCTTTCAACCAACCCATCGGAGCTTGGGATACCGCGAATGTAACAAGTATGAGTTTGATGTTTTATGGCGCCACCTCCTTTAATCAAGACATTGGAGCGTGGAACACCGCAAGTGTAACCAGTATGCGTTATATGTTTTATAACGCCACCTCCTTCAACCAAAACATTGGAGCGTGGAATGTTTCAAGCGTAACAGATATGAATTATATGTTCAACGGCGTAACCCTCTCAACCGCAAATTACGACTCACTTCTAAACGGTTGGGACGCGCAAGTCTTGCAGAGCGCTGTGCCATTCAGCGGAGGCAATTCTACATACTGTCTGGGAGAAACAGCCAGAGCAAATATGATATCCTCTGATGGATGGGCTATTACAGATGGGGGGAAGGATTGCAGTACGCTGGCAGCTGATTTCGTCATCACCGTACAAACAGACAACCCCGGAACTTCATCAGATACTCAATTCACGATTCCAACTACCGGAGTCGGATATAATTACAATGTAGATTGTGACAACGACGGTACGAACGAAGCCACCGGGCAAACAGGTAATTATACTTGTAATTACGCCACGGCGGGAACATATACGGTAAGGATCAAAGACAACACCGGAGCCGGTACAGGTTTTCCTAGAATATACTTCGATAACACGGGAGACAAAGCCAAGATCACCGGCATCAACCAATGGGGAACAGGAAAGTGGACTTCAATGTCTGGAGCATTTTACGGTTGTTCCAATCTAAACGATGCTGGAGGAGCCGCCACGGATGTTCCTGATTTGTTGAATGTAACAAATATGAGGCTTATGTTTCATAGTGCATCCTCCTTCGACCAACCTATAGGAAATTGGGATACAACGAATGTGACAATTATGTATGGTATGTTTAGTTACGCATCCTCCTTCAACCAAGACATAGGAAACTGGAACACGGCAAATGTAGCAGATATGTATAGTATGTTTCATAGTGCATCCTCCTTCAACCAAGACATAGGAAACTGGAATACGGCAAATGTAACAGATATGGGGTGGACGTTTGCCAACGCATCCTCATTTAACCAAGACATCGGAGTCTGGAATACCGCGAAAGTGACTAATATGAATGGTACATTTTATGGTGCATCCTCCTTCAACCAAGACATCGGAGTCTGGAATACCACGAATGTAACAGATATGAGTTATATGTTTTATAGCGCAACATTTTTCAACCAAGACATCGGAAGTTGGGACACTTCGAATGTAATAACTATGTGGAATATGTTTAAAGGTGCATCCTCATTCAATCAAAACATAGGAAACTGGAATACTATAAAAGTAACAGATATGAGGTATATGTTTTCTGGTGCATCCTCATTCAATCAAAACATAGGAAACTGGAATACGACGAATGTGACAGACATGGAAGGGGTGTTTCAACATACAGACTCCTTCAACCAACCTATAGGAAACTGGAATACTACAAAAGTGACAGATATGAGGTGGATGTTTGGTTTTGCATCATCATTTAACCAAGACATAGGTTCTTGGAATGTTTCGAATGTGACAGATATGAGTTGTATGTTTTCTCATGCAACTTCATTCAACCAAGACATAGGAAACTGGAATACTACAAAAGTGACAAATATGGGAGGTGGGATGTTTTATAATGCCTCCTCTTTTAACCAAGACATAGGAAACTGGGATGTAACATCTGTCACTAATGCTATTTTAATGTTTGATGGAGCAACCCTCTCCACCGCAAACTACGACTCTCTCCTAAACGGTTGGGATTCTCAAGTTTTGAATAGTGGAGTAACTTTCTCTGGAGGCAATTCCAACTTCTGTCTGGGAGAAACAGCCAGAGAGAACATGATCGCTTCTGATCTTTGGGCTATTACAGACGGAGGGAAGGATTGTTCTACTCCACCATCTGTTCCAACTATCACAGGTCCGACCGAGGGTGAGACCGATACGGATTATAATTTTGGGTTTAGCGCGGTTGATTTGGATGGAGATACTATTCGTTACGGAATTGATTGGGATGGTGTTGGTGGAGGAAACATTACTGTTACTGATCAAAATAATGATTATGCGGGTTTTGCAAAGGACGTGTTCTTTGACGGAAGTAATCTTTATTCAGCTTTTTATAATGGAATTCGTTCATATTCCGTTAATGGTTTAGGTGAACTTACGTTGATTGATTTTGATCCATCCTCTTACTATTATTTGGATAATGTTTGGGGCAACGGAACATATATTTATACGACCAACGGCTCGGGTGGTAGTGGATATTTATATACATACTCTGCAGATGCTTCAGGAAATCTCACGGAGGTGACTAGCAGGCAAACACCAGTAGGAGTAGATCCGGTTGATTTGTGGGGTGATAGCACTTTCTTATACATTGTAGAATCCGATGGTATTTATTCTTATGTAATGAATGCAAACGGCAGTCTTACTACCGCAGGGTCTGATGACCCGGGTTATGCTTATGGTGTTTGGGGAGATGGTAATTTTGTATACGTTTCAGATTATACAAACGGTCTACATTCTTACTCTGTAGATGGATCGGGAGCTTTTACACTTATTGATTCTCATAGTCCGGGTGGAGCAGGATACAAGGTGTGGGGAGATGGTACTTATATTTATTTAGCAGGGGGGAATTCGGGACTTCATACATATTCAGTCGATGGAGCGGGATTTCTTACGCATATTGACTCTGATTACTCTGGA
>JAGLOS010000011.1 GCA_023137615.1 Minisyncoccota bacterium
CAATAATTAACAAAAATATGCATGCACTATAACACCACTTGCTTTTAGAATCAACAGTGTATAATGTATAAGTTGATCACTTGGGAAGACGTTGTTTTTACCCGAAAAGACTTTTGTAGGATGGTCTAATTGATCAAAAAGTTGTGAAAACGAGAATTTTAGTGTATTCTTTGACTTACAAAATAATATTGCGGGTATAGTTTAGTGGTAGAATATCTGCCTTCCAAGCAGAGGACGGGAGTGAGCGGCGACCTATAAGGGTTCCCGTGAGGTTACAAGCGGGAGGGAGCCGCGCAAGATCTTTTGAGATAGATTGGAGTGCGTAAGCACGAACGATGTATCCAAAAGGTGTACAGGTCCTGTAGGGACCGATTCCCCCATAGAAAGAGAATCGAACAAGTTGTATAATAATAGAATATTTGCGGGTATAGTTTAGTGGTAGAATATCTGCCTTCCAAGCAGAGGACGGGAGTTCGATTCCCCCTACCCGCACAAAAATAAAGAGCCGAGCACGGGTGTGCTCGGCGATTTATATTTTTGTAGCGGGTAGGGGGAATCGAAAGACGGAGGTCGCGAAGCCGACTCTGAAGCGAAGCGTAAGAGGCGAAGACCGAGTCCGGGGAGGAACCACCCGATAGAATTGGAGTGAGGTACGAACGAACAATTATATCGAGGTGAGTTGACCCCGATTCCCCCTACCCGCACAGCCAAAGTGAATCGCCCGAATAGGGCGGTTTTCACTTACCATGGAGCTGTAAAATATCGTAGTCTTTACAGAAAAAGACTTAGAAATAATAAAAATAATGCTGCTAATATCAATATCTCAGTAAACACAACCCGAACGTTCATTTGGTTGTGTTTAATAATAGAATAAGCAATAGCGGAGGTCCAAATAATTGGGGTAAGATTTCCTATCCAGATATAATCATATATTCCAAAGAAAGGAAAAAGGATCGAAACAATACTTGGAGGAATGAAACCAATAACAATTGTCCAGAACATGAGACGCAATTGAATCTCCCGGTCTTTGTTGGCGACTTCTTTCATTTTTTTGTGGATCAAGTATATTCCCGCAACAAAGAAGGAATTAAAAAATAGATTGTAAGAGATATTAAGTATCCCTATTTTATATTTCCATATTTCCGCATTAACAAGGTTATCGTTTGTCAGCCATTCGGATTCGCCAACAATAAGCAGGTCGGTGAAGAAATATATAGGAAAAGTGATTATAACAACGTATATAATTATCCACGGTATCCACCGGAAAACGTTCTCTCCTTTTGTAAAAATAAGACAAAAATAAAAAAACATCATAGCAATAATACTTCCAAGAAAGTAGGTAATGCGTGGTATGAGATTCAAAAAATTTAAAGCTGTTTGTGAAATGTTTGGATCATTTGGAATACTTGTATCTAAACCCATAAAAAAGATCCATAATGTAGTTATGAGACTTGCGAGGGCAAAAATACGAGAAGAGCGTTTTTTACTGCCAACAAAAATGACTAATGCAGTACTCAAAACAAAAAAGGCTGCAACCCACGTTAGTATTGTCGACAAATTAAATTGAAAGTAATTAAAAATTGCTAACATTTCCATACTATGTATTATACCTTAAACACTTTCTGTGCAGTGTTTTCTGGCTATCTCTGAAGAGGGAGCCGAACTTGTACGATAGTTCCTTCTCCTTCTTCTGAGCGTAGAGAAATAGAGCCCCCGTGTTTTTGTATGATCTCTTTTGAGATGGTGAGTCCGAGCCCGGATCGATCGGAGGAAGTTTCAATGGTGTCTTTTGCTCGATAGAATTTGTCGAAGATGGCATTCTGTTCTTCTTTTGGAACACCTCTTCCGGTGTCAACGATCTCAATAAGAGCGTTCGCACCCTCTTGTTTGAGCCAGATCGTTATTTTACCGCTATCTTGTGTATAGTCTATGGCGTTTCCGACGATGTTTTTGAGTGCCAGAGTTATTTTTATTTTGTCAAACAAGAAGGGTTTGATATCGGAAACTACTTTTTTAAAGAGGATCTCCAGCTTTTTCTCTTTTGCTAAAAGGAGGGAGCTTAATATGGCATATCTTATACTCTCAACGATATCATTTTCTATCATATGATACCCAAAATTTTCTTCGACGTGAGTCACGTTAAGAAGGTCGTTTACTATATCAATGAGGCTTTCATTTGATTCATACGTTTTTTGCAGGATGTCTTCTTGTTTTTCCGATATGTCCCCGATGTCCTTATCGAGGATCGTTCGAAGAGCCCATTTAGTACCTGACAACGGTGTTCTAAGTTGGTGAGCGGCTATTTTAACAAATTCGCTTTTACTGTGCTCAACCATTTTCTCATGAGTTATGTCTCGAAGAAGTTTGACAAAACGAGGATTTTTTGATGTCTGCATGTCTTTAATGGGGACAGTTATGATCTGTAGTTCTCTTTTTTGGGGGAAAGTGATCGTGATCTCATTTTTTGAGATATTTTTTTCAAGTTCTTCTCGAGCATTAACTTTCCGACCTTTTTCAGAAAGAGCCGGATAAAGCACTGTCGCAAAGGAAGATAATTCTTTCACTTTTTTATCTTTTGGTTTGATATATTTATTCAGTATGGCTTTTCTTTCAACTCCAAGAAATAGTTCCGCAGTTCGATTTACTCGAAGGATCATAAAGTTTTCGTCATATTCAATAACACCAAGGGTAAGATTTTCGAGAAGTGTTTCGCTGCGTATTTTTGAATCAGCGAACTCTTTTGTTCTTTCAGTGATCTTTTCCTCCAGTTCTTCATTAAGAGATTTTAATTTTTGATTAAGAAGCCCTTCTTGTTTTTTAAGCTCTGATTCTTTGAAAATATTAGCCACAAGCAGACGACCAATTCCGACAAAGGCAACGAGGACAAGTGTTTTTACAAACGCTTCGAAAGTGGCATTCATGTCTTTCGTCATACCGGAAATAAGAATATTTATAAATAGTATAAGACCGATGGTTAACACAAACATCTTGATAAACACACCACGGGCGTTTATTTGTTTGAATTTGGTTAAGGTAATGAAAGGTATTATCTTCATGATAAATTATTGTTATTGTGTGACAGTCTCCTCCGTGTGGATCGGGAGGCGAATCGTTACTGTCACACCGGCCCCTTTTTCTGATTCAATACTAATTTGTCCTTGATGTTTGTCTATAATGTTTTTTGTTATATAGAGACCAAGACCGGAGCGATCTGTTTCCATCAGCAATGCTTCTTTTGAGCGGTAAAACTTAGTGAATAATCTGTTGAGCTCTTCTTTGGGAATTCCAATACCGGTATCACGGATGATTATAACGACATAGCCATCGTTCGAGTGGGTGAGTGTTACTGAAATGCTTCCTCCTTCCGGAGTATAGTCTATGGCATTTGTTAAGATATTTTTGAATACGATGCCCATCTTTTCAGGGTTAAATAAAAACTCGGGGAGATCGGGTGTTTTATTGGTAAAAGTAAGACGAATTTTTTTCTCGGTTGCTTTTGATGAAAAATTCTTAACATATTTTTTAACAACATTTGCAATATTGTTCTTTTTTAGATCAAAAGTAAATTCACCTCCGTCAATGCGTGCTGTGTTGAGCAGGTCTGTGGTGATCTGAGATAGATTATTATTTGTAGATAGTATTTTCTCGAGAAGCTCTTTTTGCTTCAGTGTCGTTTCTTCTGTTAGGACTGTTTCGAGTGCCCACTGCGTTGCATCAAGAGGAGTGTTCAATTGGTGAGCAACAATAGAGATGAACTCGTTCTTCTCTCGGTTGACTGCTTTTTCGTAAGTGACATCTCGAAGAAGTTTGATAAATCCAAATATTTTGACATAAGGTACTTTTCGAATTGGGATCGTAACGATTTGGAGCTCTTTCTTTTTTGGATAGTCGAGAGTAACCTCGTTGTAGGTAATACTCTTACCGCTTTTTTCGGTATGTTTTTCTGTTTGCCAATCGAACATGATCTTTGAAAGGGATCGTAAATGTGTTTTCTCTTCCGGCGAGATCCTTTTTCCGACGGTCTTTTCTCTGGTTGTCCCCAAGAGGACCTCTGCTGTCTTATTGATCCGAAAAATTGTGAAATCGGTATCAAATTCAATAATACCGATGGTGAGATTTTCGAGGATAGTCTCAATATGTTTTTTTGAAATACTTAAATCTTTTGTTCTCTCGTTAACCTTGTCCTCCAGCTCTTCGTTGAGTGTGCCGAGTTTTGTATTGAGGTTTTTAATACTTTCTTTTTGTTCAGATTCTTTAAGAATATTTACGATAAGAAGATATCCGCCTACAAAAGATGCTATAAAAATAATAGTACGGACAACGACTTCGGTAGAAACAATGGCATTTGAACTCTCTGTTTCTGTAATGAATATATTTAGAAAAAGAATAGCAGATGCGGCAAGAATAAATATCTCAACCAATACGGCACGGGTATTCATTTTGTGGAGTTTGAGTATTGAATATGCTAAGACAGATATCCACACAAGACTCAAAATTGATCCGATCCATCTGTATGTAAATATATCGAATGTCGGTAAGATAATAGTAATGATACTTACAGGAAGAACCGTTAGCGTCATTGCGGCAAGCAAAAAGGTAATACTTTTTTTGTTTTCCTGAGATGCCTTACGTAGCTTGCTGTAAAGCACCATTAGACTGGCCCCCAAAGATCCAAAAAATGTTGCATGAAAGATATATCGTAACATTCCCCAGTCCCACCCCCATTGTTGTAATCCATCTACATAGGATGCTTTTTCTATGACCAGACCCGCGCCGTAAAAAGGAAGAAGTAATATCTGGAGTGCGATCAAACCGGTGAAAAATTTCCAGCTCGGATGTTTATCTTCCGGATAAGAAAGAGCAAAATAAAAGAATGCCGTCGCAATAGCGCCCACCAGATAATGTATATACACAACAAGAAAATTTGCAATACTGGGGTCTGTGGTTCCATGTAAAAAACCTTCAGCTGTTACCCACACAGCGTGGAGTAATATAAGAGCAGAAAATACTTTTGCAGAGAAGTGTTTGTTACCAAGAAAAATGACAACAGCAATGCTGACTTCAATAATAATGACGATAAAAAAAATCGTGGAGTAGATGTTTGTCTCCATAATGATAATTTTATCAAAAAAACACATTTATTGCAGTGTGAATTACTTGATCTTAAGAGTTTTTGTGAATGAAGCGATACAAAAGATCTAATAAGTGGGCAGTTTCCGTAAGGGAATAGTGTCGAGCTTAATGATATATATTATATAATTACATTGTTAAAAACAAAAAAGGCGACTATGCGTCGCCTTTTTTGTTTTTAGAAAAAAATGATATTTCTATTTTACTGCTTCCTTCAAAGCTTTAGCAGCTCGGAATTTTGGAACAGTCATAGCAGGAACCTGAATAGCTTCACCTGTTCGTGGGTTTCGGGCTGTTCGGGCAGCTCGTTCCTTTACTGAAAAGATTCCCAACCCTGCGATTGATACCTCTTCCCCTTTCTTCAAGGTTTCTATAATTGATTCAACAACAGTGTCTACCGCTTGCTCTGCTGAAACTTTTGTTCCACCAACTTTTTCATGTACTGCTTCGATGATTGCTTGTTTGTTCATAATTATTTCTTTAATTAGCTTTTAATACTTGTAATAGATTATTATCATGACTCTGTTTAAGAGTCGTGATCTCTACATAGTAGAGCCATAATATCTAACTTCCATTATATATAAGCATTTTTTTTGTGCAATAGGCAAGAGAATTTAGTTGAGAATTGAGAGCTTGCAGCTTATAGGAAGACCACTCGCTTTGTGTGAGGTCTTTTTGTTGTCTACCAGCTACAATCTATCCCCTAAAAACTATTTAATAATGCTATTTATCGTGCGTATTCTATAGAACGTGACTCTCTGATCACATTTACTTTGATCTCCCCGGGGTATTTCAACTCTTTTTCGATCTGAAGTGCTATCTCTCTGGACATTTGTTTTGCCGTGAGATCAGAGATCTTTTCCGGTTGTACAAAAATACGTATTTCTCTTCCTGCTTGGAGAGCAAACGATTTATTGACACCCTCAAAAGAGTTTGCGATTGCCTCGAGATCCTCAAGTCGTTTGATATAGTTCTCAACACTGTCGCGTCTTGCTCCCGGACGACCACCTGAGATCGCATCGGCAGTCTGGACAATTCTGGATTCGATGGTTTCAAATGGATATTCTTCATGGTGAGATTGCATGGCTTGGATGACCTTCTCGTCCGCTCCGAATTTTTGCAGAATTCTTTTTCCAATTTCGACATGCGTTCCCTGTATTTCGTGATCAACGGCTTTACCAATATCGTGAAGCAGTGCCGCTGTTTTTGCGATGGCAACGTCGGCGCCGATCTCTTCGGCAATAATTCCGGAAATATGGGACATCTCGATAGAGTGCTGAAGTACGTTTTGACCATAACTTGTTCTGAAATAAAGTCTACCCAAGATCGAGATAATGCGAGGGTCAAGATTGTAGACACCACACTCGTATGCCGCTTTTTCGCCTTTTTCTTTAATGATCTTGTTGATATCCACTCGAGCTTTTTCTACCATGTCCTCGATCTTAACCGGCTGAATACGACCATCTAGGATAAGATTTTCCAATGCCACTCGTGCTACTTGTCTTCGTACAGAATCAAAAGAAGAGATAATGACCATTCCTGGGGTATCATCAACAATAAGCTCGACTCCCGCCGAACGTTCGAACGCGCGGATGTTTCGACCTTCTTTTCCGATTATTTTACCCTTGATGTCGTCAGAAGGGATAGCTACTGACGTGGTCATGAATTCTGACGCACTTGAATTACTCATTCTTTGGATCGACATAGCAAGAATATCTCGAGCCTTGAGTTCCAATCTTTTTGCACCTTCTTGTTCAAGCTTATTCATTCTCACAAGTAAGTCCTCCTCATGGTCTTTTTGAATAAAGTTGAACAACTCTTCTTTGGCTTGCTCGATATTTAGTTCTGCGACACGTTCAAGCTCCTTTTCAACTTCCCCGTGTTTTTGTTCGATCTTTTCACGGATCGCTTTGATGTCCTCGATCTTTTTTTTGATAGATTCGACCTCGTTGTCGATATCGGACTGGCGTTTGTCTAAAAGATCTTCTTTTTTAATGAGTCGATCTCCTGTTCTTTTAAATTCTTGTTCTTTTTCTTTTTCTTCCTTTTTTAGCTCTTCTGTTGTGTGGTCTGCCTTTTTTTCGGCTCCCTCTACGATCTTTCGTGCTTCTTCTTTGGCACCCAAGATCATTTGTTTGATCTCAAGCTCAACGGAACCTTTTTTCCCAACGGTAATGATGTATCGAAGGAAATATCCAAGGGCAAGAGAAGCAACACTTGCGACCGCCAAGAGCATAATCATTGTTTGTGTACTCATAATAGCGAAAATGACTTCGCTTTGAGAATTGTGTCTGAAAACACTAAGATACTAAGAAAAACGTGTGTTTTTCTAACATATTTTCTTTAAGAGTATATGTATAAGTTCTATAATGAATCTCATCGTTCATATTCGGACTATTCACAAAGCATTGTCTGTCGTTAAATTCTTCTAATAACTATAAATTTATAATACCAGAGAAAATTAAATATGTCGAATAATTCAGATTTTTGGCTGGTAGCTGTTAGATTTTAGGGAAAAGAAAGACACGCATAGCGTGTCTTTCTCTGGTAGTTAGTTAATTGTCTAAAACCCGAGACCTAATATTTAAGAATTTTTCGGTTTGTAGATCTTATCAATAATGCCGTATTTTTTGGCTTCTTCGGGGGTAAACCAATAGTCGCGGTCCATGTCTTTATTTATTTGCTCCGCTGAGCCCCCTGTATTTTTGGCGAGTATTTTAACCAAGCGGTCTTTTGACTGCAAAATATGTTTTGCCGATATTTCAATATCGGTAGCTTGTCCCTCTGCACCACCTATGGGTTGATGGATCATCACTTCGGCGTTCGGCAAGACAAAACGTTTCCCTTTTGTACCGGATGAGAGAATTATTGAGCCCATAGACGCCGCCATTCCCACACAGATCGTTGAAACATCCGGTTTGATATGATTCATTGTGTCATATATTGCAAGTCCGGCGTGGATATGTCCACCTGGTGAATTGACATAAAGGGAAATGTCTTTTTTGGGGTCTTCTGATTCCAAAAAAAGAAGTTGGGCGACCGTGGTATTAGCTACCGCGTCGTCAATTACTCCGCTCAAAAAGATAATGCGCTCTTTTAAAAGGCGTGAATAAATATCGTATGCACGCTCACCAAAAGGAGATTTTTCTATTACTGTTGGGATCAACATAATGATAATTAAAATTATTTTTGTAATTAAGTTTTATGGCGTGAGTGTGATCAGAGTAGTAAATTTAACATTCGATCGCCGATAATGTTCAAAAAGTATAACATGAAAGAAAGGGGTTGACAAGATGTGATATATATTATGTATCTTGCCAACTACCATCAGAGAAACTATTCATGCGTTTGTCTAGTTGTCATGAGTAAAGAGTATCAGTACAATGACAGTAATGTTTTTCACAACAGACGAGGAAAAAGAAAAAAATAATACCGAACTTACAGATGAGGAGGTTCTTTTTGCATCACAGAAAGATCCAAGGATGTTTGAGGTGCTCATAGAGCGATATCAAGATGCTTTTATTCGGAGGGCGCGACATATTTTGGGCAACAAAGAAGAAGCTGAAGATATCGTACAAGAAACATTTACCAAAATGTATATATATGGTGGCAAATTTCAAGTGCAAGAGGGCGCGTCATTCAAATCGTGGGGGTATAAAATACTCATAAACACTTGTTTTACTCATTGCAAGAAAAAGAAGCTCCATAATGAGCGTTTTGCACAGATCAACCCCGAATTCGAACACCTCATCGCTGATAAAAACAACGAGTTTGAAAGTTATACAACGAAAGAGCATATTCTCTCAGTCCTTTCTCGCATGCCGGATCCTTTGGCGAAAGTGCTTGAAGACTATTTTATAAAGGGAATTCCTCAGAAAGAGATGGCAGAAGAAGAAGGTGTTTCGATCAGTGCAATAAAAACACGTGTACATCGGGCAAAGAAAGTATTTAAAACTTGTCTGGGATCTCATACCTAGGTGGATTGTTTTTAAGGTAGGTAACTCTTTTGTGTCGTAGTAAGTACTATAAAGTATGAATGCAACAAACACACAATTAAAGCAACATATTATGCGTCGAGTGTATATCGTCGCTTTTGCGCGACGGTTCTTGCGTCCGTTGGTTGTGAAAAGCACATTGCTTGTGGCTTTTGTGGGGTTTGGTTTTGCATTGGTCTCGGTGCCGAATGTTCTTGGAAATATTTTTGTCAGACAATCTTTTAGTGAAGCGATAGTATATGTCTTTCATCTTGCCGCTCAAACAGAATTTATCGTTCAATTCGTACTTTTAGGAATAATTATATTATTTGCAGATGTTATGATCGATCTGCTCAAGCAGCTTCACTTCGGTGGTCATAAGAATTTTGCGGCGCAATAATAGACAATTTGTATCATGAAGGACAACTCAACATAATTTATAAAGTTTTAAAAAATATCTATGAAAATATTTATGGGAGAGAGCAGTAAATAAAAGAATTAAAATATTTTTATTTCAGTCCTTCCAAGAGGTCAAATAGTCTTTTGATCCAATGGAGCATGCATGTCGTTGACAATCCTTGAACTTTTGCATAATATAAAAATATACAAGAATAGAAAGTATTGTTTATGGTTAAAATGACAACATACACGCACAATCTTCCGAGCCCCACACCTGATCTTATGTTGAGGCGTGTTTTTTAGTTTTTAAGAAGAAATAAAATTTTAAAATAAAAATGAAATCGTCTCGACAAGACGGTTTTTTTATTATTCCTCGGTAAAAGAAGACCTTTTAAAAAACAAAAATATACATAGAAACCAAACAATTTTTTACAACTTTTTTAAAAAGAAGGAGATATATTATGAAAAAAATAAACAACAAGAATAAAAGGATCGTCATAAAGTTCGGCACAGAAAATTTGTTCAATGACAACGAAAAACTTGATCAAAGCGTGTTTGATGATTTCGCGCGGCAGATCGTGTCAGTACAATCTCTTGGTATACAAGTTGTTGTCGTAAGCTCAGGGGCTATTGCAACCGGTACAGAGAGACTCTCTTCTCTTCGGATTAATCCGCAAGAATTCACAAAAAAAGAACTTGCCGGAATAGGTGCGAGACATCTTTTAAACAGATGGGGTAGTGCTTTTGAGAAGTATGACAGAGAGGTTGGGCAAGTGCTCGTCACTTATGCTAATTGGGAAGAGCCCAATGAGAGGCAAAATGTTAAAACAAGCATTCTTAATTATGTGCGTTTGGATATTATTCCGATTATTAACGAAAATGATGTAGTGTCTGATACCGAGATCAAACTCATGGAGAAAGGGATCAGTGAGAACGATCGACTGGCTCGAATGGTTACGGAGCTTGTCGATGCCGATAGTATTCTTTTTCTAACCAACGTTTCTGGTGTTTTTGAAAATAATCCAAAGATATATCCTGAAGCTAGACTGTATACGGAGGTTGACCATCGTACAGCTAACGACCGTGTTAAAGTCGACTCTTGCGTAACTTCTCAAAAGGGGAGAGGAGGTATGTCTGCAAAACTCAAGGAAGCGATCATTTGCGCGCAAATGGGTAAAAATGCCGTTATAGCAGGACGCGAAGAAAACGTAATAATTAAATTTGCAAAAGGCGAACCGGTCGGAACACATGTGGGTGAGTCTATGAGATTTGTTTCTCGCTCTTTTTAAAAAGGGTGGGAAGTTGCAAGTATGGTTTAATCGAAAAGAATTCTCCGCAGTTCTACTACGGGGGTTAATGTATGATGTGATTCATTTTTGATCTGTTTACTTCTGCTCCTCCAAGAAGTCAAAAACTTTTTGGTTCAAAAGATTTGATTCCACGTAGACCCGAACATTTTCTTCTTGCGCTTTCGGGTATTGTTTCATCAAGGTCGCAACTTGTGCGGCAACTTCTTTTTTGTCAGCAATAAGCTTTTCCTCGGTTGAGATCTTGTTGAGAATAAGTTGAAATGATGCTTTTTTCTTTGCTTCTTTTTCAAATTCTTTTCGAATATCCTCCTCTGTCTTTTTGGAGTTTTTTATGTAATCTTCAAAGCTCATCCCCATTTTTTCTACATCAGATCTAAATTGAGCGATCATCTTATTTAACTCTGCGTCTATGATCACCCGCGGGAGCTCAACTTTTGAATCGTTCAATATCTTTTCCATCATATTGATACGTTTTTTGTCTACCTCCTTTTGTTCTTTTTCAGATCGGATATTTTCTTTCAGTTTCTTTTTGAAATCGGCAACATCTTTAAAGTCCCCGAGTCCTTTTACAAATTCATCATTCAATTCGGGCAATTCCGGTTTTTCTTCTTCACCTTCTCCTTTTTTAACATCAGAGTCTTTCTTTTTGGTCTGCTCTGCTTGCTTTGCGTGCATTGTACGGATCTCTGTAAGTGTTTCTTCAAGCTCTTGCTCAGAAACAGTCACTTCCTCATCCTTGGCGTATACTTCTTTGGCGATCTTTTTGTAATCTCCAACAACGATCTGTGGCATAACCGTAATAGTTGCCTTAAACTCCAAGGGGTTTCCCATTGCCACCTTGGTTATAGCGATATTGGGACGAGAAATAGGATTAAGGTCGTTATCTCGAACAATATTTTTGTATTCTTTACCGATCGTGATCTCTGCCATTTCTTCAAGGATCGCAGGTTCTCCCAAGTGCTTTTCAAGGATATCCTCCGGCACATGACCTTTTCGAAATCCTTGCAATTCAATATTTTCACCAAGGTTTTTGATGGCTTGCTCCCTGTGCGTATCAAATATTTCAGCAGGGATTGCTCCTGTGATCTCGACTTCTGAATTTTCTAACTTTTTTATTTCTACTTTTATCATAATGTTCTGTAGTGTACCGTTTGAAAGCTTGTTCTGCAAGTCTATATGTAGTTGAGTATAAAAGAGAAGCCGGTATAAGGTAAATTTCTCTCATAAGAAAAACGCGCAAAGCGCGTTTTTCTTATGAGTTACCGAATTATTTCCTGCTCAATTATAATCCAAGTTCGTCGTCAATGGTTTCAAGTTCTTGGATAAGGTCGTCAAGATCGGTGTCTTCGAGGTCCGCCTCGATCGAATCGAGCTCATCAGAAGAACTCTGCTCTTTCAAGGATTCTGTTTGGGGGTCTGTTTCTCCCAACACTTCCTCAGCAGTTGTTGTCGGCTCGTCTATTGGAAGAGTGTCCGGTGCGTCTGCTCGATTACCCCAAAGGTAGAATGCGGCAACAAGAAGGATAATAACAACAACAATAGATCCAAGAACCGCTCCCATGGACATTTCCCTCTGCGGGGGAGTTTCTTCCGGTCGCTCTTCTTGTGGATGCATGTTTTCATTGTCAATGCTCGGCTGGTTCATCTCGTTTTCATTCATGATATTTTTTAATTAGTGGATAATTGTTTAAACTTCTTCGTCTGTTTCGTCTTCATCTTCATCCTCAGATTCTTCTCCGTCTGTATCTTCATCTTCATCTGTATTATCTTCAGCTTCGACAAGTGACGGTTGTGCTCTAAGTGATGAAATGGCATCAACAAGCAGTCTGTGCACGTCTTTGATACCATCCACGATCTCCCGCAGTGCGGTTTTGGCATTACTAAATGATGTTTGTGGGTCTTCATCGTCAAATGCCATGTCGACCTCTGCTACTGTCTCTTCAACATCAACCCGAAGAAGTTCGATCATTGTTCGAGCTTCTTCAATGTTTGCAAGGGCTTCTGTCGGGTCAAGTTTTTCACCAAGAGTTTCGGAAAGTTTCTCGATGCGGTCTTCTAAACGATCAGCCAAGATCGTAAGTCGGTCAAGTGCCGCTATGAGTCTTTTTCCCATACGTTCTGTGTATGCATTGACAAGATCCTTTCTTTTTTCTGTAAGACGTTCCTTAAATTCAGCTTTACGCTGTTCCATTACGGCTTTTTTCTCCTCAAGCATTTCTTTTGCTTCGACCTTTTTTTGTTCCAGTTGTGCTTGTTTTGTTTCCACTTGATTTTGAATTTGCTCTTTTTTTGCTTCAAGAGCTTCTTTTTGTGCCGGTATCTTTTTTTGGAGGAGGAGAGCTTTGTCATCTGCCGATACGGCGGTTTCGTCAGAATCACCGGATACTGAGGTGTCTTCATCGGAAGTAGTTTCGTCAGAGGTTTCTTCTTCGCCACTATTTTCGTCTTCTGTGCCTGCGTCGTCGCTATTTGAACCGTCATCAGGTGCGACGGCGGTGGTCACTTGCGGTTCAACGTAATTGCTTACCGCTGTTTGATCTTCCGCAAATACGGCTGATGCGCTAAGTGCAAAAAAAGCAGTAGTAAAAATGTAAAAAAGTAATTTTTTCATACTAATAAAATAAAATTTTAATCTAATAAATTAATAATAGAAATATAGAAAAAATGCGTTGCTGTTTTGCAGTGCTTCTATATAACGTATTTTATAGATCTGTTTTCTGTTTTCAAAGAAATTCGAGTATATAATACTCATAGGCTATACCTTTTAGTATATACTATGGATTTTCTTGATACAAATAATATGTGTGAACAACATATTTAGAAAAAATACAAAAAAGATCAAACAAAAAGCCCGGTTGTACCGGGCTTTTTGTTTAGAGTTTGTATGAGTTGTTATTTTTTGGCAGCTGTCTTTTTTTTCTCTTCTTTTTCTTCAGCTTCTTCCGTTTTTTTCTCGGCACCCTCTTTCTCGGAGGTTTCTTCACTCACCTCGTCCTTTGTCTCTTCAGGTGTATCAGAGGCGTTTTCTTCTGTGGACGTTTCAACAGGACTGTCTTCGTCTTTCGCGCGCTCTTCTTTTCCGTCAGTTACTTCTTCACCGTTTTTGGTAATATCTTCACCCCCAATTCCTTTAATGTCGATCTTCCATCCTGTGAGCTTTGCCGCAAGACGTACATTTTGTCCGCCTTTTCCGATCGCAAGAGAAAGTTGGTCCTCTTGTACCTCAATGACCGCCTGTTTTTCTTCTTCGTTTATGGCAACATTTTGTACCTGCGCAGGGGATAGTGCGTCTTCAATAAATTGTTCAGGATTTTCTGACCATTCGATAATATCGATCTTTTCTCCACCAAGCTCGCTCATTACTGTTGCGACACGGACACCGCGTTGACCGACACATGAACCAACAGGATCAATGTTCTCTTCGTGAGATACTACCGCTATCTTTGAACGAGATCCCGCTTCACGTGCAATACCCATGATCTCGACTGTGCCTGCTGCGATCTCAGGAGCTTCCATTTCAAAGAGTTTTTGGATGAACTTTGGATGTGAGCGGGATAGCTTGAGGTTGATCCCGCGAGGTGTTTCTTCTACAGCAAAAAGATATGCTCTGATCCTCTCTCCTTGCTTGAAACGCTCACTTCGTATTTGTTCGTCGTATGGAAGGATTCCCGTTGCTTTGCCAAGATCAACAAAAATGTTTCCTCTTTCAAGTCTCTGTACGGTTCCATTGACGATCTCTTCTTGTTTTTGTCCATATTCGTTTAGGATACCCACTTTTTCCGCTTCGCGAATCCGTTGGATAATTACTTGTTTTGCTGTTTGTGCGGCGATCCGTCCATAATCATCACGTGCCTCAAGAGGGAAGATTATTTCTTCTCCCGGCTCAACATCCTTTTTGATCATTTTGGCATCATTGATCATGATGTGATGTTCAGGATTGAAACGAATAAGATCGCTGTCGCTATCTTCGGAGGGTGTTTCCACAACTTCCTCTTCACCTTCTTCCAGCTCCGGCTTTAGCATGCTCTCCTCCACAGCTATTTTTACTTGGTAAAATTCAGTTTTTCCGGAGTCCAAATCAAAATTTGCACGGACGATCTGCCCCTTTTTTCCATAATCCTTTTTATAAGCAGCGGCAAGAGCGTGTTCAATAGCATCAATAACCTTGTCTGCGGGGATGCCGCGCTCTTCCTCGAGTTGCCCGAGTGTTTGTCTGATCGTTTTTACATCTAACATATATTCAATTGTTATTTTATTAAAAATGCCCGCTTCTAATAAACGGACAATATAATAACTATATCAAAAGGTAGCTATCGTGTCAAGGACAAAAATCACGTGTAATATAAAGCAAAAGGACCATGACCGGAAGAGGTAAAAGTAGGAAAACCACACCCGAACCCCAACTCTCCCATTGGCGTGAATTTTGCCAATTTATGACATAAATTCACGCCAAACTTGCATTTTAGCGTGAATTTTCATTAAGAGAGCAATTTATAAGAATTACTTACAAGTTCAAAAAGAGAGTAAATTAAACCAAAAAGCAGCTATATTCGTACATACTGCCAATGACGGCAAAATTTACAATGTAATGATTTTACGTCTTTAAAACCCTTTAAACAAAGGCGTTTTCGTGGTATAGTGCGAATTATAAAGCAATTTATAGATAACTATGACTTTAAAATTATCCAAGCAACAAAAAGAAAAAATTTTACGACTTGTTGAAAAAAAATTAGAAAAAAGTTATAGTCTGTTTAGAAGTTTTTAAAAAGGAGGGAGCAATGCAATGCGAGATATAATAGCAATAGACGACGATGCAGACAGTCTGGTGGTCAAAGGAATTTCCAAACAGGAAAGACCTAAAGAGAAAACAATTCAGCAATCCTTAGATAGGTATTGCATTGAAAAAGAAAACAGTTAGAGGGTAGCAGCGCCTGCCCTCTCTTTTTTTTATTATACCACCAAGCCGAGGATCCAATGATCCTGTCTAATCCGCAAGGTCCAACCTTGCGGATTATAAATGAAAAGAGCAAAGGGGTAAGCGTTAAGCTACCCCTTCCAGCCATTTGTTTTAGCTGTTTTTGGCACTTAAGAGATTTTCACCATATCCACCTGGGAAATATCTATCCCTGGTTTCTTTGAATGAATCCTTTAATAAAGGGTCCCCAGTCTCATTAAGTGTCTTTGTTTGTTTGGTTTCAGCCATCTTCTTTTCCTCCTAGGATCTATTGATTGCTCAAATTTTATATTGAACAGCCACTTTTAAGATAATAGAACTTAAGGTACATACTTGTCAATCTTTTTATTCACTTTTTGTAAAAGTGAAATCCTAAAATGAACGGCTCAACTTGTTGAGCCGTTCAACATATTTTATCTAAGTCTTGTTTTTCAAATTGTGTACGGCATTTATCCACTTTTAAAAACAAGAAGGGCGTGGTGTTTTGTTATAATGAACAGTATAAAAACCATGCGAATTGAGAATAAACAACTCAAAGATTTTTTAATGGATTCAGGATTGGTCGCGGAGAAAGACATTCTTGAGGCAGAGAAAAAAATAAAGAAAGGAAAAGACTCCTTGGGTAAAATACTCGTTGGAAATGGTGTACTTTCTGAAGATGACTTGCGTCGATCGGAAGCGTATATTCTCGGTATTCCTTTTATAGGTCTTAAGGGACAAAAGATCGATTTTGATGTGCTTTCACTTATTCCGGAACCGATCGCGCGTAAGCATAATATTGTTGCTTTTAAAAAGGGTGTAGGAAATCTTGAGGTTGCCATGCTTGACACCGAAGATCTTGCCGCGATTGATTTTATTAAAAAAAAGGTTGGATTAAAGATATTTCCGCGACTCACCGACGATGAGTCGATGAAAAGTGTTTTGTTGCAATATCAAAAAAGTTTGAAAGCGGAGTTTGGTGATATTATTCAGAAAGAAGCGGTCTCATTAAAAACTGTTTCAGAGGACGAAGATGATGGAGCGAGCGAAAAAGATCTCAAAGAGCTTGCTGAAGATATTCCGGTTATTAAGATCGTGGATACGTTGTTGAACCATGCTATTTTGCAAAGTGCGTCTGATATTCATATTGAACCGATGGAAACACAGCTAGTGATACGATACCGTATTGATGGTATTTTGCATGACGCAATGGTTTTACCGAAAAGTACATCTTCCGGTATTACCGCACGCATTAAAGTGTTGGCGGGGTTGAAGCTCGACGAGAAGCGACTTCCTCAAGACGGACGTTTCAAGATCGAGGCCGAAGATCAGCGTGTAAGTTTTCGTGTTTCTATTTTGCCGACATACTATGGAGAAAAGACCGTTATGCGTCTTTTGCGTGATGCCGTTGCCGGATTTACTCTTGAGTTTCTCGGATATCACGGAGAAGCGCTTGAGCGGGTTCATCGTGCAACAAAACAAAAAACGGGAATGATCCTTATTACCGGTCCCACCGGTTCCGGTAAAACGACATCTCTCTATACTATTTTGGATATTCTTAACACTCCGGATGTAAATATTTCAACGGTGGAAGATCCGATAGAATATCAGGTGCCGCGTATCAACCAAACACAGGTGCGCTCCGGCATCGGGCTCACATTTGCGGCGGGACTTAGGTCTCTTGTTCGTCAAGATCCGGACATTATTATGGTCGGGGAAATTCGTGATGGCGAAACGGCAAAGATAGCGGTTAATGCCGCACTTACCGGACATTTGGTGCTCTCAACTCTCCATACGAATTCTGCCGCAGGTGCGATGCCGCGTTTGATCGACATGGACGTTGAACCTTTTCTTATCGTGTCAACGGTGAAGGTGATCATTGCTCAGCGTCTTGTTCGAAAACTTGGAAAGGATAAACAAAAATATATTTTGAAAGAAGCAGATCTTAAAACGCTGCAAGACAATGTTGATATGGATCGTGTGCTTGCGATGCTTAAGGAAGAAAAAGTGGTGGAGCCATCCGCAACATGGAAGGATATTCCGTTCTATCGGCCAAAAAATCTCAAAGATTCAAGCGGATATAAAGGGCGAATGGGAATCTATGAAGTGTTGGAGGTTTCCTCCACTATCAAAGAGCTGATCATAGGAGGGGCGACGCCGGATGAGATCAGCGCTCGTGCGATAGAGGAAGGAATGTATGTCATGATCGAAGATGGAATATTCAAGGCGGCACGAGGTGAAACGAGTATTGAAGAAGTGTTGCGTGTTATTAGCGAATAAAATTTTCCTTAAATTGTTTTTATAGTATATGACAAAATATCATTATAAAATAAAAAATGTAGATGGAGAGATCGAAGAAGGTGAAGCTATCGCGGAAGATCGCTTCTCTCTTGCAAACGACATAAGAAATCTCGGGAAAACCATCATCACAATAGAAAAAATGGAAGAAAAGAAAGGGATGTTTTCCAAATCATCGTCGATAGTTCTTTTTAGGCGTGTTAAGTTACACGACAAAATATTGTTCATCCGTAACCTTGGATCCATGATCGGATCGGGGCTTCCTCTTTCTCGGGCTCTCACTGTTTTGGAGAGACAAACAAAGAAAGAGGGTTTCAAGCAGGTAATACAAAAAATACTTACAGGTATTACAAAAGGTGATGCTCTTTCGGATTCTTTCGAAAAGCACCCAAAAGTATTTTCAAGTCTTGAGATTGCAATGGTCCGGGTTGGTGAAGAGTCTGGAAATCTTGCGGAATCACTTGACAGTATCGCGATACAGCTTGAAAAAAGCTATAACCTTCGTAAAAAAGTAAAAAGTGCGATGATGTATCCATCTATCATCATGGGCGTTATGACCATTATCGGAGGGCTTATGTTTGTCTTTGTTGTGCCCGCACTTACCGCAACGTTTGAGGATCTTGATACTGAATTGCCTCAAAGCACACAACTCATTATTACTATGAGCAATATTCTCAAAGAACATTCAATCCTTGTTGTGATCGGGTTGATCTTATTTGGTATTGGATTGAGGATGTTTGGAAAGACAAAAGTTGGTAAACGAACATTCGACTTTATCTCTCTTAATATACCGGTGATTTCTCTAATGGTTAAAGAATACAATACTGCACAGACGACACGAACACTTGCGTCACTTCTTTCTTCGGGTGTCGGGATGGTACAGACCATAACGATCACTCAACAAGTGGTACAAAATTCATATTACAAAGACGTGCTCAGTACTTCGATAGAGGATGTGCAAAAAGGCGTTCCATTGTCAGAGTCCTTCGTGAAGAACGAAAAATTATACCCCATAGTGGCAGGTGAGCTGATACAGGTCGGGGAAGAGACAGGTCAACTTTCCGACATGCTTCAAAAAGTTGCTTCATACTATGAAAATGAAGTAGAAACAAAGACCAAAGACCTGAGCACGATAATCGAACCATTCCTTATGGTGATCATCGGTACTGCGGTCGGGTTCTTTGCACTTGCTATGATCACGCCGATGTATTCGGTTATGAACACTCTTTAATATATGTTGTTAAAAAAAAGAGGATATACAGCTATTGAGATCGTGCTCGTGATCGGGATCATGGGTATTCTGGTGACTATGGTGGGGTTGTCTTTTTCAGCTTTTAGAAACAGCAATATTTTGGCGGTTGAAACAGAAAAAGTTGTTTCTCTTATTGCGCAGGCGCGCAATGATACTCTATCTTCTAAAAATGATACGGTATATGGTGTGCGCGTTGAAAGTGGTCGTGTTGTATTGTTTGAAAGTGATACTTTTTCCGAAGTGGATCCGGATAATATTGAAATTTCATTGGATACAAGTGTTGCGCTTACTGATATTGTTCTTAACGGTGGTGGTTCTGATATTGTGTTCAAACGTTTGAGCGGAAAGACAAATGAGCATGGTACAATGTCATTAGTGCTGACAAGTGATCCGACCACTAAAAAGACGATCACTATTTACGCCACCGGTTTGGTTGATATCAATTAGTATGAATTATTTTGAGCACAAAAAAGGATTCGGACTCGTTGAGATCGTTATAAGTGTTGCGATCGTAGGAACGGTGTTTTCATCTTTTTTCTTTTTTTATAGACAGGCGCTTATCTTAAGCCAAAAAACAACGACATTAGTTCAAACAAACATGCTTCTCGTGGAGGGGGTGGAGGTGGTGAAATTTCTTCGGGATGACAGTTGGAACACCAATTTGCTAACACTCGCAACCGGTACGCCACATTATCTTCTTTTTACCAGTGGAGACTGGGAGGTCGCCGCGGTCAGTAGTGCGCCGATCGACGGAATATATACACGATGGTTTGAACTTGACGATGTATATCGTGACGGTAATGATGACATAGCGGTCTCTGGAACATACGATCCCGGCACACTCAAACTTACAATGTACATTGACGCGCGTGAAAGAGACGCAACGTCAACAGAATTCGTTTCAACATATATTACAGACATATTCGGGAATTAATATTTTTATAATGAGCATAACAAAAATTTATAAAAAAGCAGAAAAAGAAAAAGGATTCACTCTCGTTGAGATGGTGATCTATGTTTCATTTCTTGCTGTTTTTTCTGTGATGGTCGTCAGTGCTGTAGTTACTTCGATGAGTGCTTTTGTCGAATTTCGTCTCACCCGGGATATTAATAATTCAGCCACGACCATTATGGAACGTTTTGTTCGTGACGTTCGTATTGCATACGATGTTGATCAAACAGAGAGTACTTTAAGTTCGCATCCGGGAAGACTTACTCTCAATACGACAGATGAATTTGATAATGCGACAACAACCGAATTTTATATTGATTCGGGGCGTATTGCTATCAAAGAAGGAGGTGTTTCAACAGGGTATTTGAGTTCTCAGAATATTGAGGTTGACCTCTTGGTCTTTGATGTTGTGTCGAATTCAAATACAATTGCAGTAACAATGCGGCTTCAATTAAGCGCATCTCGTGGAAGTGTGCAAAAAATAGAAACATTTTATTCAACCACGATACTCCGAGGAAGTTACTAACACATAACAGCTGTGACAAAGAAACGTTTGGGAAAAGCATCAAAAAGAGATTTATATAATTCCGGGCAAAAGGGCGCGGCTCTTTTTATTGCGGTTTTCTTTTTTCTTACAACCTCTCTTGTTGTGGTAAACGGACTTGCTGGACCGTTAGTCCGGGAATATAACGGTGCGCGCAATACTATTGTCTCAACACAAGCATATTATCTGGCAGAGGCGGGAGGGGAAGATGCTTTTTATCGTGTAAAGAATAGTATGAGTATAAGTGCGACAGAGACGCTTGTCCTGGGAGGTGCTACAGCAAGCGTGACTATTGCGGATGTGTCCGGCGGCAAAAGGATATTTTCGAAAGCGGTAAAAAATTTGCGTACTCGTGCGATGCAGACAGAAATATCATCGGCGGTAACGAATGTTGATTTTGTTTATGCGGCTCGCGTCGGAGATGGTGGAATAATTATGGACAATAATTCAACAATATCCGGTTTTGGTGGAGTACCGGGAGATATAATGTCCAACGGTCCGGTGCTAGGAGGCAATGGAACCCAGATCACGGGCGATGTTGTGGTAACGAGCGATCTCTCCGGTGCGCAAGCCACCTCAACAACTTGTAATACCGATCAGATCGTGGGTAAGGTGAGCGCGCAAACGGATTTTGCACAGAGTTTTAAAGCTGTACGGTCGGGAGCACTTTCAAACGTACGATTATATTTAAAAAAGAACGGAGTGCCGGCTAATCCAACAATTTATATTGTATCGGACAATGCCGGTGAGCCAAGCATGGTCACTCTTGCTTCTGCGATCCTTGATGGAGATAATGTTGGTTCAGATTATGCATGGATCGATGTGTTATTTTCTACTCCTCTTTCTGTTGTCTCCGGGCAGACTTACTGGATCGTTTTTGATGGAGAGCAACACAGTAATAAATATTGGACATGGTGTGAGGATAGCATCGAAGGATATACTGTCGGTGAATCAAAATATACTGACGATTGGAGTGCCGGTTCGTGGAACCCGTCTACGGGAGATCTTGCGTTCAAGACTGTCGTGGGTGAGGTGCGGAGTATTATCGATGGGATCAATGTATTGGGTATCGCTAAGGCAAATATTATACGCGATAGTGTGATCGGTGGTAATGCATACTTTCAAGTAAGAGAGAATACAACAGTAAGTGGAACAGAGTATGCTAATAGCGCTGATCCTCCGACGGTACCAATGCCACTTGCTTCAAGTACTATCGACGGTTGGAAAATAGAAGCTGAGAACGGAGGTGTTATTTCGGGAAATTGTCCGGACGATCCTGCGTGTTCTCTCAACATGGGACCGGGGAAGATCGATGGTAATCTTGTAATAGATACGAATGGAACGACTCTCACTTTGGATGGGGTTGTGTATGTGACAGGGTATGTGGATTTTAACAATATTGTTACTGTTCAGTGTAATGGTTTCTATGGGACAAATAGTTGTATGCTCATAGCGGATGGGTATATTAATGCAGACAATAATGTGACTTTTGCCGGTTCTGGGCAACCGGAAAGTTTTATGTTGCTCATCTCTACAAAAGAAGGGTGTTTGGGTGGATCGCAACAACCCGGTTGCGCTTCTCAAAATAGTGCTATTTATGCTGCAAATAATGTTTTTGGGGGGATATTGTATTCAACGGATTCACAAGTTTATATTAATAATGGCGTTGATATTGATGCGGTGGTTGCACATAAATTTCATCTTGCTGCGGTGGCCTCTGTTATTTATAAAGCGGAAGTAGGGACGCTCAGTTTCCTTTCAGATGTCCTTGGTGGTGGAAGCGGCTCTTGGCTTGTAAATGATTGGGAAGAGGTGGAATAGTATAATTAGGTGTTAGGTGTTAGGTGTTAGGTGTTAGGTGTTAGGTGAAATGAGAAAAGAAAAACAAAATGCGCAAAGAATGGTCAGAAACACAAAAGGTGCGGCGTTGATCTTTTTTGTTCTTTTTGTCACCTTTACTTCTATTGTTGTTATTCTTGGAATTACCGGTACTCTAATTCGTGAGTTTAAGAGTGCTGAAAATATGTTGGTATCTTCAGAGGTGTATTATGCTGCAGAGAGTGGGAGTGAAGATGCATATTATCGACTTAAGGAAGAGCTTTCCTATTCAGGTACTCAAACGTTGATATTGGGAGAGGCAACAGCAACTACCACGATCACAAATATCGGTGCCGGCAACTGGGAGATAGTAGTCCAAGCCGATAAAGAATTATTGATACGAAAAATACAGACGGATATTTCAACGACAGTGACCAATGCCGACTTTCCCTATGGCGCACAGGTTGGTGAAGGCGGTATTGTAATGGACAATGTTTCGGAAATAAAAGGAGATAGTGGTGCTGGCTGTGATGTATTTTCAAATGGTTCTGTTATTGGGTCACTTGGGGCGACAGTCACTGGTAACATTACTATCTCAACGGGAATCAGTGAGGATGCCGCAGAGCGTTCGGTCGTATGTGTTGCCGATCAGATTCTTGCACAGGCAAATCCTGAGATCGATTTTGCTCAAAGTTTTGTCGCGTCAAATACGCTGCAGCTTGCAAAGATAAGTTTATACTTGAAAAAAAACGAGAATCCGGGAGACGAAACTATCCGTATTGTTGCAGATATTGCAGGAAGCCCCAACACGGTAACGCTTGCACAAGGGACGCTCAGTAGTTCGCTTGTTGGTACGACCTATGCATGGATCGATGTGGTTTTCCCAACGCCGGCGACACTCACTGCAGGGAACACGTACTGGATCGTGTTTGATGATGCGGGGCCGCATGCGAGTAGACATTACACATGGTGCAATGACACGGCGGCGGGATATGCAAATGGTGAAATACAATATAGTGAAGATTGGGATGATGGTTCGTGGGCGGGTGTTGTGGGAGATCTTGCTTTTAGACTCTTCTGGGGAGAGGGGTTCAGTGAAGTAAAAGAGGTCGACGTCTCCGGTATTGTAAAGGCGAACACCATTACAAACAGTACGATAGGTGGTGATGCATATTATCAGACGATCTCTGGATCAACAGTGGGAGGTACTTCATATCCAGGTAGTGCTGATCCGCCGGTTGTACCAATGCCACTCTCTGATGCGAATATCACATCATGGAGAACTGCGGCTGAAGCGGGAAGTGTTATTTCGGGAAATTGTCCGGACGACCCGGCGTGTTCTCTCAACATGGGGCCGGTGAAGATCGATGGTAATTTAACAGTATCGATCAACGACACATTTACCATTACAGGAATTGTTTATGTAACGGGGGATTTCTATCCGGAGAACAATACCGCTATTGTTTGCGATGTTTCGTTTGGAGATCAGAGTTGTATATTGCTTGTAGATGGAAATATTGACGTAAGCAACAATGCGGCCTTTTCAGGGTCGGGCGATCCGGATAGTTTTTTGCTTGCGCTCTCTACCGTGGAGGATTGTAATGGCGGTACACAAGAGACATGGTGTGGACCGGAAAACAGTGCTATCTATGTAGCAAATAACGCCACGGGTGTTATTTTCTATGCGACAAATTCAAAAATACATTTGAATAACGGTGTAAATGTGACGACAGTTGTCGGACATAAATTGCATTTGGCAAACGGTGCGATAATCACCTATGATACTGATGTGAGTGATCTTAATTTCTCGTCGGGACCTGATGGCGGTTGGGTGGTGAATGATTGGGAAGAAGTGGAATAGTATAATTAGGTATTAGGTATTAGGTATTAGGTGAAAAGAGAAAAACCACCGCGTGTGCGGTGGTTTTGATCTTACCTTTGATCTCACATTTCTCGAAGTCTCGTAGAAACGCTTTCCAGCTCATACTGAACTCGTTTCTCTTCTCCGGATATTGCGGATCTTTCTGTTAAAGTAAGGTCATTTCGTCTCAGGTACTTGCGTAGTTGTTTAAGCCACCCCTGCAAACCTTTTTTAAATAAAGAAAGACGACTTTTTTCTTTGAGCCAGTCAATCTCTCGCCCTGCTTCGATAAGTACGCGCGAGACATTTTGCATGTGACTAATAGGATTTTGTAAACTCATATCTTTTATTAATTAATTAATAATAAGATCTATGAGCTCGAAAAAATGTAAAAGAACCGAGGTATATCTCAGCTCTGAATACTATATTCTCGAGCCGAGATATGCTTTCTTAATAACATTAAAAGGAGATTATGTCAATTTTTGGGGTAAAAAAAAGGATCACCTATATACAGGCGATCCTTTGTTTCTTAATCAAGGAACTATTCCTTGGATTGCAATCGGAAAAGGCGACGTTCGCCTTCAAACATGCGTCGGAGATCTTTTTTTAATAATCCCAACGAGTGTCTCCTCTCTCCTTCATCCAGAAGTTTATAAAGAGGTTTTATTGAGTTTAAAGGAGAAATTTCATAAAGAGTTAGGACATCATGTTCATCAAAACCCTCACTCAATAGAACTTCTTTTGGCAACTTTTCGCTCTTAGCAATTTCTTTGATAAGGTAAACTGCCTTATCAACGGGTTTGTCTGCTTCGTGTAAAAAGGTCGTAACCATTTGTTCACCGACCTCAAGTACTTTTGAAAAAAGGATTGGGATTTCTTTATGATGGTTCATATTATATTATATGTTTAACTATTAATTAATAATTAAACATCAATCCCGCTCTCGAATGCAGAATTGATGTTTCTGCATTCCAGATCTCATGTTAAAGAACCGTAATACAAAAGTTAATATAGCATATTAAAGATATTTTGTCAAGCTCTTTTTACCCTCATACAATAATGCTACAATTACAATATGGAAGACAAAAAGATCATAATTGGCAATTGGAAAATGGCTCCAAAGACTCCTCGTGAAGCAAAAGCCGTTTTTCAAAATATTAGAAGTACTGCAGGTAAATTGCGTAATGTGCAGACGGTGATAGCTGTGCCGTATGTGTATTTATGGGAGCTCAAAAAATTGGTAACTGGACATCGTTGTGTTGTGGGCGCGCAAGATGTGTCATTTGAAAAAGACGATCCGCATACAGGGGAAGTATCTGCTGAGATGCTCAAAAATGTCGGCGTTGAGTATGTTATTATCGGTCACTCCGAACGCAGAGCAAAAGGCGAAACAAACAGTGAGGTTGCAAATAAGGTTCTTGCTACGGTAAAGAAAGGGCTTGTTGCTGTTGTTTGTGTCGGTGAATCAGAGAGGGACGACGATGGTTCGTATACGACTTTTGTAAAAACACAACTTTCAGAATCTTTGGAAGGTATCCCAAAAAGATATATTGATAAAGTGATCATCGCGTATGAGCCGGTGTGGGCGATCGGTAAGAAAGCAAAAAAAGAAGCAACAACAGAAGATGTTCTCGAGATGTCGATATTTATCCGAAAAGTACTTGCAGATATGTTTGGTGAAAGAAAGGGTATATCGATTCCCGTGTTATACGGCGGGTCTGTCAATCAAAAGAATGTTTTTTCCTACATAAACGGGTGTGAGATAGATGGGCTGTTGGTAGGGAGAGCGAGCCTGAAACCAAGTGCGTTTGCGACTATTTTAGAGGTTGCCAACGGCAATACATAATATTTATTTATGGATATTCCCAAAATACAACAAGCGGGTAATCTCAAAGGAAAACGTGTCATCGTTCGCGTAGGTTTCAATGTTCCGATCAAAGCACACCGGGTTGATGATGATTTTCGACTAAAACAAGCCCTTCCGACCATTGAGTATCTGAAAAAAAGGGGTGCAAAAATAATTTTGATATCGCATATTGGCAGAGACCAAAAGGCGACACTTCGACCGATTGCGAATTATTACAATCGTAAAAAGAATTTCAAAGTAGGATTTATTCCTGATATTGAGAGTTCCACTACGCAAGCAATGATAGAGAATATGCAGGAGGGAAGCGTGATGCTTTTGGAAAATCTTCGGCGTTATCCGGGAGAAGTTGCAAACGATACAGCATTTGCCAAAAAACTTGCCGCACTTGGGGATGTGTATATCAACGACGCGTTCTCAGTATCTCATAGAAAGCATGCTTCTATTGTGGGGGTCCCAAAATATCTACCAAGTTATGCAGGGCTTCTTTTTCAGGAAGAAGTAAAACATCTTAGCATGGCCCTTGACCCGAAGCATCCGTTCTTGTTTATCCTCGGTGGCGCTAAGATCGTAACCAAGATGCCGCTTTTGAAAAAATTTATTAAGATCGCGGATACGGTATTTGTAGGAGGTGCTATTGCAAACGATCTTTTTAAAGCGAAGGGTATTGAGGTGGGTAAGTCTCTGGTGAGCAAGAGTATTCGCGGTCTTAAACAACTCGCAGAAGAAGACCGATTGGTGTTACCCAAAGATGTGTTGGTTGAATGCGGTAAGAACGGGCGGGTTCGATCTTTGGAAAAAATTGGAGAAAATGACGTAATTGTCGATGTCGGAGAACAAACAAGAAAAGAGTATAAAATGTTGTTAAAGGGAAAGAAATTTGTGGTACTCAATGGTCCGGTGGG
>JAGLOS010000012.1 GCA_023137615.1 Minisyncoccota bacterium
GGACATTGTTTTATTAAAGATTTTGCGGCATTTAAACAAATGTACAAGAAAGTACTACCGAACGATACTAATAGCAACGACATCTTAAAGAGCTTGGAGAAAAAAAATGAAGAACTTCTACGCGGATCCAACAAAGATACCGATCTTTTGGATGAAGTGTATGGAAAGGAAACAGGGAAGTAGTCACTTTTTCTTTGCTACCACCACAAGGTTTGCATAACCGCTTCTGCGTTTCACCTCTTTAATAGACGATATTGAAAAATTATTCTTTTCGAGAAGTTTTCGTATACTGCGTTTTGTGAATGCGTGGACATACCGGCGGCGTTTTTTTTGTCCAAAGAGAATAATAACATCCCAAAGGTCAAGATCGGAAGACCCGAGTACCTTTTTGAAAAAGTGTATAAAATGATCCTTTAAAAAAGTCCATTGCCAAATATTCCATACAGTGAGTACCAATGTTCCGTCTGGCTTTAAGACACGATGTGCTTCAGACACAAACCGTTTTCTAAATTGTTTTGAAGGCACATGATGCAGGACCGCAATAGAAAAAACAGTATCAAAGGTCATGTCCTGAAATGGTAGTGACAACGCATTTGCATGCATGAAGGTTCCTTTGTCGCCGCGATATTTTTTTGCGATCTCGATCAGCTCTTTTGAAGAATCAATACCGGTATAGGTAATATTTTTATTTTCAAAAAGGTTTAAAAGTCGACCATTCCCGCAGCCGATATCAAGGATCGTATGCTCCATTCGCGCATATTTTTTTAGAAATTCAAGCTCTCGCCAGAAAAACGGTCTTGTATCAGAAAATTCTCTTGCGTATGTGTCATACTCCTTTTCTGAGAATTTCAGTAACTTTTGAGCCGTTTCTTTTTTCATATTCTAATAGTATATATACGACTTGTGAATTGCAACTATTGTTAATAGTAATTAGGTATTAGGGATTAGGAAAAATGATGATTTACCACCGTCGTCATTGCGAGCGTTTAGCGTGGCAATCCAGAGTATATTTACTTAAGTAACAAAACCCTAGATTGCCACGTCGTACCTCCTCGCAATGACGCTTTTTGAAATCATGTTTGTTAAACCACCATCGTCATTGCGGACTTCGTCCGCAATGTCCGCAGACTAAGTAATCCAGAGTCATAATTACAATTCATCAATTAGATCTCTCCAATAAGGATTCATTTCTTCAATAAGTGCAAGTTTCTTTTTCCGTGAACCTGCTTTAATCCGCTTTTCTTCCTCTATAGCACCTTTGATCGAATCTTCGCAATTATAATATACCAAAGTGTGTAATCCATATTGTTGTGTAAATCCTTTTATTTCAGCATTCTTATGTTCGTGTACTCTTTTTATTAAATTTGAAGTTACTCCAGTATATAGTGTACCGTTTCGTTTATTAGTCATTACATATACACATGATATTTTTTGTTTCATGAGAATATTATACCTTGGAACAACCAGTTCAACATCACTATGTTCAACGTCATTGCGAACGCAGTAAGAAACACAACCCAACGTCATTGCGAACGAAGTAAGAAAGACTCCCAACGTCATTGCGAACGAAGCAAGAAAGACTCCCAACGTTATTGCGAACGAAGTAAGAAACACAACCCAACGTCATTGCGAACGCAGTGAAGCAATCCAGGGTATGTTGTTTGAACTCTGGATTGCTCCCGTTTTACTCAAGAGCGTAGCGATTGATTTGTAAAACGTAGTGCAAAGCCTTCGCCTACGGCTCGCAATGACGGTGTTATAGATAACGTATACTTTCTCTAAATTCTAAATTCTAATATATGGTATGCTAAAAACCATGCTATTTGATGGATTAAAAACAGAAAAAGACCTTGAGGCGCTCAAGCGTCGTATATTACGCGACAATGTTCTATATGCGCGATTTTGTGGCGTAAGAGATAAAATATATCATAAGGATAATGTGGATGATAATACGGTCGTTTGGAGCAAGATTAAGCCGTATTTAGGGACGGAAAAGAAGAAAATGCCGACAAACGCAGAGATGTTAGTGTTTTATCGTGCTTTGGTCAGATCAGGAGAACAGGAGCCGTCTCGGCATGTTGAGCAATTACTTCGCAAGATAAAAGTGCGGAGCAATTCCGGAGTGGCGGTAGTGTCACTTTTGACCAAACCGTACGCTTGCCCCGGGAAATGTATTTATTGTCCGACAGAAAAGGAAATGCCCAAAAGTTATCTTTCCAAGGAGCCGGCGGCGGCGCGTGCTCTTGCTAATAATTTTGATCCGTATGAGCAAGTTACAAATCGCTTACGTGCGCTTGTTGCCAACGGGCATCCCGTCGACAAACTAGAGGTTATTGTTATCGGAGGTACATGGAGTTTTTATGACAATGAATACAAACAAGAATTTATCTCTGAAATTTTCCGAGCCGCCAATAATTTTTTGGCAGGTGATGACGAAAAAATAAAAAAAGGAGTGCAAACACTTGAAGAACTGCAAAAAACAAATGAAATTACCGGCGCGCGCGTTATCGGACTTTCCATCGAAACACGTCCGGATCATATCGACGAGAAAGAGCTTGAAGAGCTGCGCCGATACGGCGTGACGAAAGTTGAGATCGGTGTTCAGCATTTGGACGATGAAATTCTTGAATATAATAAGCGGGGTATTACGACGAAAGAAGTGGCGCGGGTTACAGAGCTTTTGCGCAATACCGGCTTCAAAGTCGTATATCACATGATGCCGAATCTTCCCAAAAGTACGCCGGAGATGGATATTGCGATGTTTAAAAAACTTTTTTCAGGAAAAGATTTTCATCCGGATATGATAAAAATATATCCTTGTGTTGTTCTCAAAAAAAGCGAGCTTTATGAAATATGGAAGCAGGGTGAATTTAAAGCATATACAGACGAAGAATTAACAAATATTTTGATCAGCGTTAAAAAGGAAATTCCGTTGTATGTCCGACTGATCAGAGTTATTCGTGACATTCCGGCGACTTACATAATGGCGGGAAGCAAAATATCCAATTTGCGGCAGATCATTCAACAAGACCAAAAAAATAACGGTTGGCAGTGTCGCTGTATCCGTTGTCGTGAAGTTCGTAATGAAGAAGTTCTTTTGGAAGATTATATATTATCTCGCATTGAATACGAAACACAAACAGGTAAGGAGATATTTTTAAGCTTTGAACATAAAAACAGAAAAGAAAATAAATGTGCGGCGTTTTGCAGATTGCGTTTGCCGGACAAAAAGGCGACTAACGATCTTTCAGGCAACCTCAGTGTTCTAAAAGGTGCGGCGATCATACGAGAGCTCCATACCTACGGACAACTTGTCCGCATTAGCGAGGAAGGCAGTCAGAGCCAACATCGTGGTTTTGGTCGGCGACTAATGGACGAAGCGGAGAGTATTGCGCGCGAGGAGGGATACGAAAAAATGGCAGTAATTTCCGGTGTTGGAGTGAGGGAATACTACAAAAACAAACTTGGTTACGAGTTGGATAGAACATATATGGTAAAAGAGTTATAGAATATGGGTGGTTATTTTGTAGCTTGTAGCTTGTAGCTTTTAGGAAAACAATGATTATGTTGACATTACCACCATCGTCTTTGCGAGCGTTTAGCGCGGCAATCCGGAGTCGTAGTAACAATACCCTAGACTGCCACGTCGCTCCACTGTGTTTCACTCCTCGCAGAGACGGGTGGTTGTCGATGTCGATGTGAAATGTCAAAGGATCGTAATAAAAGATTGGCCTGTTTAGTTAGCAAAAAGGTTGTATTTACACTATAATCGTATCATTTTGATACGAATAGGACATCAGAATGATACGATTAAGACAATTTCAAAATTTTGTCATTCCGAAATGTAGCGTTTAGCGGAGTGAGGAATCCCTTATACTTTATTATTACTCAAAACTTTCTCCTAACACACTACACGTTCGTTTTGTCTACAAAAATTAAAGACATACCGGTGTATGCGTGAATATTGTACGATCTTTCTTTAAGAAAAGTATATATTTCCGCTTTTGTTGGGTCGTTGGGATCAAATGAATGGTCTTCTATAATGATCACGTGCGGGCGAAATTTCTTCCAGTCATTTGATCTGAGAACCTGCAGATCAAATCCTTCCACGTCGACATTGAGTAGGTCGATCTTTTTATTTTTTGGTACATGTTTTGCGAGTATGTCTCGCAGTGGGTAGCAGGGTACTTGTATCTTTTCAAGCAATTTAACCCATCTTTTCTTCAACACTTCATCGGCGACGTCTTTTGAGAATGTATTGAAGCATGGATGTGCAAAATTGTAATAAGTGAGAGTGTCCGATTTTTTTGAAATACCAATTTGCAGATTAACATCTCGTTTTCGTCCTCGGCGAAAACTTTTCATATTGTCGGGATTCGGGTCTATATTGATCCCGCTCCAACCTTTTTCGTGCAATAGTTGTGTGTTGGAATAATGTTTTGGGTGATATGCTCCCACATCGACAAAAAATCCGTCTTTTTTGTTGCCAAAGATCGCGGATATAAGAATGTCTTCACCTCCTTGAGAATAGTAATGCTTGCAAAAACCTCGAGTAAAAAAATTTTTTATTTTTACGAAAGTGAAAAGGTGTTTTTGCGGGACAATGTCTCTGAGTTTTTTCATGATTTTCACAGTATAACATATTGATGTTTAACTGCTGTGTTTTATGGTATTGTTTCTAAAAGAGAGACTTTCTCTTTCCGCGTAATGTTATTATATATAAATGAACATTTTAATCTTTACACAGAAAGTTGATAAGAACGATCCAATTCTGGGCTTTTTCCATCGTTGGGTAGAAGAATTTGCTAAACACTACAAAAAAGTATATGTGATATGCCTTGAAAAAGGAGAATATACGTTGCCAAAAAATGTTAAAGTAATGAGCTTGGGAAAAGAGAACGGTGCGGGGAAGATCGTACGTGTGATAAATTGGTATCGACATGTTACGCCCCTGCTTCTTTTCGGGCGCGTCGATCGTATTTTGGTGCATATGAATGAGATATATACAATGATGCTTATTCCATTCTATGTTGTACGAAAGGTGCGCAGGATGCCGCTTTATTGGTGGAAATGTCATGGGCACTTGAGTTCGCTTGCAAAAATATCAAGATATTTTGTTGATAGGATACTGACATGTTCAGAAAGAAGTTTTTCCGCACAAATGAAAAAAGTTTTGATCTTGGGACACGGTATTGATACTGATCATTTTTTGCCTCCAAAAGAAAAAAAATCACAGGTGAATGTTCTTGCTGTGGGTAGATTTACTAAAAGTAAACGATATGAAGATCTTATCCACGCGGTATCGCTTGTACAAGATGAACTTACAGACGTGCCTGTACAGATCGTAGGTGCAGCCAAAGAGATTCCCGAAGAATATGAAGAGAAATTACGAGCGCTTGTTGCTTCTCTTGGTCTCGAGAATATCATTTCATTTGTATCGGCGTTGCCGAATAAAAAATTGGTGTCTTTGTACCAAAATGCGGACATACTGGTAAATACTTCAGAAACAGATAGTCTTGACAAGGTGGTACTTGAAGCGATGGCGTGCGGTGTGGTGCCAATTTCCTCAAACGAGGCATACCAACCGATACTTGAACCATTTTCTTTATCAGTGAAAAAAGATGATGCGCGGGAGTTGTCGCGGACCATTGTGCGTGTTATACAAATGAAGTCGGAAGACAAAGAGAGCTTGCGTACACAAATGAGAGAAATTGTAAAACAAGATCACAACCTATCAAATTTAATACGAAAAATATATGAACTGTAAGAGTATTTTTCTTCTTGTGGATATAACCCTAGATTGCTTAGTCTGCGGACACTGCGGGCTTGCGGCTCGCAATGACGTACGGCGGCCACATTCGTCATTGCGAACGACTAATTCCGACGTCCGTCATTACGAGAAACGGTACGTAGCGGAGCGAAGTATAGTGACGAAGCAATCTAGAGTATTCTTACTTAAGAAACAAAACCCTGGATTGCCACGCTACGCTCGCAATGACGAACTTTGCGTATGTCGTATGCTAGTGGCGGTATGTTAATTATTAATATAAAATACAGATTATTATGATTGATTTTATTGTAGTAGGTGCGCAAAAAGCCGGAACATCGTGGATGTATGCGTGTTTGTATGAACATCCGCAGATATGTGCACCGACAAAAGAAATTCACTATTTCAGTCGACAACGGAATTTCAAAAAAGGATTGGAGTGGTATGAGAATATTTTTGCCCGGTGTGAGGAGGGGAAACTGAAGGGCGAATTTTCGACTACATATCTCTACGACGAGAAAACACCGCAACGTATCAAAGATATTTCTCTGGATACGAAAATAATCATGTCACTTCGCAACCCTGTTACTCGGGCGTTCTCACAATATCGCAATTTGATCAAAGGCGGTGATGTGGATAAAGCGGCATCGTTCGACGAGGTATCAGAAAAGGACGCGAGCGTACTTGGACAAGGGATGTATTTTGAACAAGCAAAACGGTATATTGATACCTTTGGAAAGGAAAACGTGTTGGTGCTTGTCTACGAAGACAGCAAAAAAGATCCCGCCGGATTTATTCGACAGATATTTGAGTTTTTGGAGGTTGATCCGGACTTTAAACCGACCATGCTTCATCGAAAGGTAAACACCGCCCGGACGCCAAAGACGATCTGGATCGAAAAGGTTATGATGCACGTGGCGGAAATTCTTCGTCGTTGTGGTCTTGGGAAGATCTTTTGGTTGATAAAAAAAAGCAGTCTTCCCGATAAGGTACGAAGTATGAACACCGAGCAAAGAGATATTGTATTAGACAAAGAAACTGAAATAAAGCTCAAGCAATATTTTAAAGAGGACGTGCAAAAACTCGCAACATTAACAGATAAAAAAATGGTGTCACAATGGCATATTGGAGAGACAGCAAAATAAAAGACGTTATTCAAAAAATACTGATATATATCTTTTTCTTTACGGGAATTCCGTACTTTCGTTTTCTCTCGCTCCGTAAAAAAGGTCCGGTTGTACGAACACTGGTAATGCATGATGTCACCAATAAAGACAAGTTTGTTTCTTTTTTTGATTTTCTACAGTGCTATTTTAATGTGTTATCTGTCGGAGATTTTGAGCATAAAAGGTTTGATGATAAGAAAATAAATATACTTCTTTCGTTTGACGACGGGTTTGAGAGTTGGGAAACGGTTGTTGTTCCTGAATTGGAAAGGAGAAAGATCAGTGCATACTTTTTTGTATCATCGGGGTTTTTGGACATGTGTGGAGATAAAGAAAAGGAAACGCAATTTTGCCGGAAGAACCTTTTAATATCACACCGTAAACCACTTTCTTGGGAGGGTCTCAAAAGACTTTCCGCGAACAATGCTTTTGTGGTGGGGGGGCATACGGTGACCCATCCTAATTTATTGAAGATCTCGATGGAGCAACAGCAGACTGAGATCGTTGAGAACAAAAAAAGACTCGAAGAGTTTCTTGGTACAGAGGTCGAAGTATTTGCGTATCCGTTTGGTATGCCGGGTATGCATGCTGACAAGCGGTTGTGTGAAGTGGTTCAAAAAGCCGGTTTCAAAAAAGCATTCACTACCGAGATCAATTTTACAAATATGGCAAAAGATCAATTTTCTCTTGCGAGGGTGTGTACCGAATATAAAGAGTCACCATTTTTCCTCTATGTTTGGATTATGGGTGGGTATGATAATATAAAGAAGCTAATGCTAGGTTTTAGAATAAGTGGTGTATTATAAACTAAACTTTGCAAAACAGACAAGATTATGATTAAGCTAAAATTATATAAAGAAATTATTTCAGAGACTTTTAGGGGTAAGAGATTGGGTAGAGTTTTGCAGAATATAAATTTTGAAAATATTAAGATATCTGGAGTAGGAATTGATTTGGGAGCAAAGTCAAATAGAGCTTCGTACTATCGATATTTAAAAGTTAGTGCTGGAACAAAGATAAAATATACAGATTTGTATCCGAACAGTAGCGACATTTTGAGAGTTGATCTTGAGAAACATATTCCAAGTAAAGATGATTCTCAAGATTTTTTAATTTTGAATAATGTATTGGAACATTTGTTTGAATATCAAGTGTGTGCAAATGAGTGCTATAGGATTTTAAAAAAAGGCGGTAAGTTAATTGGAACAGTTCCTTTCTTGCATAAAGTGCATCATGATCCGGATGATTTTTTTAGATACACAAATTCTAGTCTTGTTAAAATATTTTCACGTGCGGGATTTGATGATATTGTAATTAAACCACTTGGGTGCGGTCCTTTTTCTGCTGCAGTCAGTCAATGTGAAGGTGTTATTAGGATACGTATTTTGCGGGTTTTTTTCTACGTAACATCAGTGTTTGTGGATTGGGCACTTAATAAAATATTTCCAAAAGCAGTTGTATTAAAAGCAGAGAACTATCCACTAAGTTTTATGTTTGTTTGTAAAAAATAGTTATGGTAAAAAGTGTCTATAATAAAAAAGATATATTACACTTTTTTAAAGGTGTCTCAAATTATTTCGAAGCACCTACCGAGGCAAACGGGAAACTAATATGTAAAAAGCACGGTATTGAACATACCGGTAAAAATGTATATTCATCTGTTATTGACAATTTGTTATACAAGCAAACCAATAATGAAAAATATTTTAAACAAGCAAAACGTCGAGTGTTGAGAACCACAGCAAACATGGTGCAAGACCCAGAGACTGGAACATGGATCTACTGGCCGGGGAGGCTTAGTTGGAGGAATATGTCTAATTCAGCAATTGACTCTGGTGCGTGTACAGATTGTTTAGCGTCATTCCTTGGCTTGTATAGTGATCGATTAAGTAACGCAGAGAAAAAGGAGATTGAAATAACGATTGAAAAAAATTCTGATTCATATTTATCTAAGGGTGTTATTGAAAAACCACATACTAATCAAAGGTTGTGGGGTATAACAGGTCTAGCATCAGCATATCGCTTACAACAAAAAAAAGAATGGAAAGAAGCTGTGCTTGAAGTGTGTGAGGTGAGTATAAAAGAAATACGTTCCGATGGCAGCATACCGTATGTTACAAATTACACAAAGAATAAAACTTTTAAAGGTATTGTGGATACAACACCTTATTATCATTCTCGTCATATTGCTTTTTTAATACATTCATTTGAGTGTGTCGGTGAGCTGACAAAAGAAAATATAGAGAGGATTAAACCTTCAGTTGATTTTCTAGTGGGTATGTATCAGGAAGATGGAGTAAAAAGTATTGCACTGGAAACAAAGCGTTGGTATTTTTTATCTGAATATGAGGTCGCAAGTCATTCGTATGATGTATACACACTTTTAAAATATTATTCTTTTACTGGAGATAAAAAATATGCTTTGTATGCTAAAAGAGCACTAGATACACTTCTTAAACATCAGACAAGAAAAGACGGCGGTATCAATGATCATATTGGTGGTGTTAGAAACTTCCAATGTCCATTCTTTTGGAATTCACACATTGCATGGCTAGCGAGAGTGTATGATGAAATACTTACCTTAAAAGAAGACGACATAATTATGCAAGAGAGCGTTATGATACAATATTTTAAAGATGCAGATATTGTAAAAGTAGTAACGCCATTTTATGCTTGCTTGCTGCGCGGAAAGAAGCAGCCGCAAAATCCACAATGGGGTCCAAGGATAGGCGGGGGTTCATTCGTGTATTTTGGGAGAAGCAACAATAAATATAAAAATATTCTTGAAAATAATGAATGGCAATTGTCTTCATCGGGAAATTTTTTTATGAAGAAGAAGGCAGAGGGCATATTTTCGTATATACAAAAACATTTAGGTGATTATCGTTCATTGGTTTTTCATATAAAAGTTGAGTTGTTGTATAGAGATTTTAGTACTACTTGGAAACGACTGACCTTGCTTGCTCGTAAGATTGTTATCAATAATAATAATGTTGGTTCAGAATATGACTGTATCACTAAAACTTATTTTGATATTAAAAATAAGAAAATTCAATACAATTCAGGACTGGCACATAGAGATGGTGTGAGATTAGACGGTATTGAATTAAAACGTACATATTGTTTTGAGAAAAAGAAGATTAGAATTATTGAATACATGTTGATTAAAGAATCTGTTGGGAGGATGCAATACAGACCACTTATAAATAATGGAGAGATAGATATCGTGAGTGACATTGCATGGAAACAAAAAGGAGGTATTTTTAGTTTTAATAAAGATACAGGGTCAATAAGAATATCATACATTGTGGATGGTAAAAAATAATTATGAAAAAACTTTTATATATAACAAACGCTCGTATACCGACAGAAAAGGCGCATGGAATTCAGATAATGAAAATGTGCGAGGCGTTTTCGAAGGCGGGAGCTAAGGTGGAGCTAGTGGTGCCAAAGAGAAAGAACCCGATCACGACCGACCCTTTTGAATATTATTCTGTTGAGAAAAATTTTTCTATAAAAAAACTTTTTAATTTTGATATAAGATTTTTGGGACCACTGCGTTTTTATCTTCAGCTTTTATCGTTTTCTTTGAGCGCGCTGTTTTTTGTGATAAAAAGCGATGCCGACTATATTTATTCCAGAACAGAATTTTTGCTTTTTTTCTTGAGTTTTTTTAAGAAAAACTTATATTGGGAGATGCACACAAAATCAAATAAAAAAATGTCTCTTGCTGTAGCGCGAAGAGTTAAAAAAGTAGTGGCGATATCCAATGGACTCAAACAGTATCTTATAGAAAATGGTATACAGGAAGATAAGATCCTTGTCGCGCACGATGGGGTTGATCTTGCGGAATTTGATATCTCTGAAAGCAAAGAAGAATTGCGAGAAGAACTAGAGTTGCCAAAAGATAAAAAGATCATCGGGTATGTGGGTAAAATGTCCGGAGTGGGAGAGAGTAAAGGGGTCGAGGGCATTATTGAAGCTTTTTCGTTACTTCATAAAAAGAATATAAATGTTTTTCTTATGTTGGTTGGTGCAAATGATGACGAGCGGGAAGGTTTGAGGGTCTTGTTGAAAAAATATAATATTGGCGAAGAAAAGTGTGCCCTTATTGGTCATGTGTTGCATGCTCAGATCCCCAAATACCTCAAAGCTGCTGATGTTCTTGTCATGAATTACTCTTCTTCCGATCATTTTTTCTCTCCCCTAAAGCTGTTTGAATATATGGCAAGCGGCACAATGATCGTCACATCAGACATGCCAAACATTCGAGAAGTTTTGAATGAAAATAATGCTGTTTTGGTCGAACCTGATAATCCTGAAAGCTTGGTAGAGGGGATAAACAAATTATTAAATGATTTAGAATTAAGTGGTAAAATATCAAAACAAACCTTTGAAGACGTTCAAAAGTATTCATGGCAAAAAAGAGCCGGTCGAATCCTTAACTTCATGTAAGATATATTATGAAAAATGAAAAAATAGCATGTTCTGTGGGAATACTTACCTTTAATAATGAAGACACTCTTCGTGCGTGTTTGGATTCTGTTTCGGAGTTCAATGAGATTATTATATGTGATGGAGGTAGCATAGATAAAACTCTGGAAATAGCAAAAGGGTATGGGTGTGTAGTTATTGAGCAGGACAAAAAATATAAGCATCCTGATAACAAGATCGCGGATTTTTCCGGAGTACGAAATCAGATGTTAGACTGTGCAAAAAACGACTGGTTTGCATATGTTGATTCTGATGAATACTTTTCAAAGGAGGTTGTAGAAGAGATTCGAAGTATTGTGGTAAACAAAGATCCAAAAGGTTGTGTATTTAAGATGCCTCGAAAATATGTAGTCAAGGATGAAATTATAGAGTGTTCAAGTTTTTATCCTAATTACCAAACGAGATTTTTCTTAAAAGACAGGTCAACACGTTTTAAAAAGAAAGTGCATGAGAGAGTTGACCCAATTCCAAATCAGAAACTAGATACTCTGGAAAACTGTGTATATGTCCCTTGGGATAAGAACATGTCAGATTATATTCGAAAACAAAATTACTACATTGATATTGAGGCAAATAGATTAAAACATCTCTCGTTGTGGGGTTGGTTTCGGTGGGTTATTGTGTGGCAGTTTGTCTCTGTGTTAAAGTATATAGTAAGATATATTCGTTCTTTATTAATATGTAGGGGAAAACATATGCCGTTTTGCCTTGAAATGCTAAAGATACGGTATATATTTCGTTTGATGTGGAGGGTTTCGAAAAAAAGGTTTGAAGATTAATAGAGTGCAGCATTTTGTATTCCAAGGTCTTTATGGGTGGTGTGATATAATAAACATTTATTTATACCAGATATTACGATTTCCTGATAAATATATATGAAAAAAGAAGAAAAGAAAATGTTTGAAGTAAGAATGTAAATGTAAAAAGATTGCCACTCGAAATATTCATGGAAGGGAAGTGTAAAAAATAGTTGATTTCATACCGTGAGATCGTTAAAATTTAATAACTAAAATAAACATATGACTCCTTGGGAAATATTTTATAATAAAAAAATAAAAAAGATTCTTACTGAATGTAAAAACGTTGTTGATATTGGGGGAGGACTAAGAATAGATGGAGATAGGGGGAATAGGGTTGAAAGAAAGAACTCTTGGATGATACCACTTGCCCGGAAGATTGATTATAAGATCATGGATCCCGTGCCGGATTATAATCCGGATATTGTGGGAGACATACATAATATGCCTTTTGGAAACAATGAGCTTGATGGCATTATTTGCAATGCTGTGTTGGAACACATAGAAAATCCTTTTAAAGCTGTTTCTGAAATGTATAGAGTACTTAAACCAAACGGAGCTTGTTTTGTGTATGTACCATTTCTTTATTATTATCATGCTCAACCGGGGTATTATAAAGATTACTGGCGATATACAAAAGATTCTCTAAAAATGTTGTTTAAAGATTTTTCTGTTATGGAAATACAGAACGTGCGTGGTGCTCTTGAAACATGGATTTATATCAGTCCTTTGGGGCGAGTAGAATTTTTTGCTTGGCTTGCACGAAAAGGAGATATTTTATTCAAAAAAATGAATAGTTCGCAAGTAAGTGGATATTTTATATATTTAGAGAAATAAATGATTAACCTAAAATTTAAACTATCGATTACGAGGTACTAAAAATTGTAAATTTGTACAAAATTTTGTTTATGTTTTGATTTTATAGTACTATTTAGTAAAATCGATTTTTGGGTATCTTCTATGAAACTTTTATATAGAAATTTAAGTTGTAGAAAGTACAAAAAAGATTTAATTTAAACTAATTTATAGTATGAAAATTGCTTTAATCGGAGGGGCGAGACCTAATTTTATGAAAATTGCTCCTTTGTGTTGGGAGTTATCTCGGCAGAAAATAAAGTATTTTCTTGTCAACACAGGACAGCATTTTTCTTCAAATATGTCAGAAGATTTTTTTTCTGAGTTTAAAATTCAACCTGATTATTCTTTAAAACCATCAAAAAAATCTGTGGTAAAGCAATTTTCCGATATTATGATCGATCTGGAAAAGATTTTCGAGGATGAAAAACCGACTGTTGTGATCGTTGTGGGGGATGTTAACTCAACTCTAGCAGGAGCTTTGGTCGCAAATAAGATGAACATTGCTCTTGTCCATGTAGAAGCTGGCCTGAGATCATACAACAGATTGATGCCGGAAGAATCAAACCGTATTTTAGTTGATCATCTCTCAGACAAATTATTTGTAACTTCTGAAGGTGCTGTGGATAATTTGAAAAAAGAAGGATTGAGTGAAAATATTTACGTGGTTGGAAATGTTATGATGGATACATTGGAATCTTTTTTGTGTGATGCAGGCGAGTCTCAAGAACATTTTTACTTTTGCACTTTGCATCGAGCGGAAAATATTGACAATAAAAAGATTTTTATTGAGATTTTAAATGCTCTGGAAAAAATTAAAGAAGATGCACCAATATATTTTTCGTTGCATCCACGAACAAAAAAAATGGCGGAACGGTTTGGTTTAATGGGGAGAATGAAAATAATATTTAATCTATTGGATCCATTAAGTTATAGACAATCTGTTTATTATCAAAAGAACGCTCAGCTTGTTTTTACAGATTCTGGTGGTATACAAGAAGAGACGAGTTATGTGGGCACTCCTTGTATTACATTACGCACAGAAACAGAGAGACCTGTAACTGTTAAATTGGGGACAAACACTATTGGTGGAATAACAGAGAAATCTATTTTGGAAGTATACCGAAATAAACAACTCAAAAAAAAGCAGACAAGTATTCCTTATTGGGACGGCAGAACAGCCGAGAGAATTATTGAAATAATAACAACACAATATGATGCATAATTAGTATGAAGAAACAAGTTGAAGTTTACATCTATGCAAAAATTATTAGTGTATTGATACTTGTTTCTCTACGATGTCAAGTGTGGTAAGATAGAATTTGATAAAAAATTATATGTTTAAGAAATCGATAAAAGGAAAAAAGATATTAGTAACTGGAGGCGCCGGTGCGATTGGGACGAATCTCGTGTCTGTTTTGTTGAAGAACGAAGCTAAGGAGATATATGTGATTGATAATTTGTCATCAGGACGTGCACACACTCTTTTAGAGCACGACAAAGTTAATTTTTTTCAAAAAGATATTATCGACAATGAAATTCTTGAGAAGATTTTTGATAAAGGGATTGATATTGTTTTTCATCTTGCAGCACATTTTGCAAATCAGAATTCAGTCGATTATCCAGAGAGAGATTTGTTGACAAATGTGTATGGAACCGTAAAACTACTACGACAAAGTCATAAAAAGGGTGTAAAACGTTTTGTATATTTTAACACCTCATGTATGTATAGTCCTGAACACGGCATTTTTAAGGAGGATAGTAAGGAATTTCAGTATGATACTCCGTATAGTATTTCTAAACACACCGGGGAGTTGTATAGTGAACTCTTTAACGAATACTATGGGTTACCAACTGTAGGTGTAAGAATATTTAATTCATATGGTCCACATGAATATCCTGGCTTATATAGAAATGTTATTCCAAATTTTTTTAAGAGAGCTATGGATGGACAAGCTCTTACTGTGATGGGGACTGGTGAGGAGACCAGGAGTTTTACTTATGTTGATGATATTGTTAGAGGTGTTATGCTTGCGGCGACTAAAGAGGGGGTAATAGGTGAGGTATTTAATATTGGAAGTGATCGGGAAATTAAAATTATTGATCTTGCAAAAAAGATTAATAAAGTGACGGGTAATACTGTACCTATAGAATTTATTCCACGTAGGGACTGGGATAAAACAATGAGACGTTGTGCAGATTTGTCAAAAGCAAAGGATTTGTTGGGTTATGAAACAACTGTAGATATTGACGATGGACTCGAGAGGACGTTTAAATGGTTTAAATTATAATATGAAAATATTAATAACAACTGACAGTTATTTTCCTACGCTTGGTGGTGCTGAAGTGTATGCATACCAGCTTGCGACATTTTTGAAAAAAGAAGGTCATCATGTAGAATTGTTAACATCCGAGACTCGAGTTGGAAATCATGATAGTGAATTTCCTACACACCGTGTTTTATTTTCTCGTAATCCAGTAAAACTCTTTAAGTTTTTACGCACCTATTATAGATTAACCAGAGAAGCTGATGTGGTTCATTCTATTTACTCACATAAAATAGCTGCTATTGGAGGGATATTGAGGTTTTTTATCAAGAAAAAAGTGATACAGGTTATAAGTTTACAAGGAAGGGGGATTCTTGACTTACCAGGCAATAGTTTTTTTTATGCCCGTGTTCATCGAATATACCGCTGGATTTCTCTAAAAAGAGCGAATGTTGTTGTTGCTAGTTGTTATGAATTTGTAGATATAGCAAAACGATATATTTCTGAAAAAAAGATTGTATATATTCCAAATTTAGTGGATATCGAAAAGTTTACATGTTCAGAGAGAAAGTATGATTTGCTTCCGTTTGAATACAAGGGGCAACCTCTTGTATTTACTATAAGAAGATTGGTGCCAAAGAACGGTATTCAATTTTTAATCGAGTCTGTTCCATATATATTGAAAAATAATGCGGAGGTAAAGTTTGTTCTTATTGGGTGGGGAATTCTTGAAGAGTATTTAAAAAAAAGGGTAAAGGAGCTTAATATAGAAGATTCAGTATTTTTTATAGGCAAAGTCGAGAACGAACATCTTCAACAATATCTCAATCTTGCTGATATCGTTGTATTTCCATCGACCGCGGAGTCGACAAGTATTGCATGTCTCGAAAGTATGAGTTTATCAAAATCTATTGTTGCCAGTAATGTGGGAGGGTATCCAGAAATGGTTCAAAACGGTGTTAATGGTTTTTTGGTTAATTTGACCGATACTAAAAATTCGGATTATGGTGCGCCAATGACACTCAGTGAGAACAAATTACAGAGTCTTGCTCAAACAGTCATGACCCTTGTTCGTAATCCTCAAAAACGGGAGGAATTCGGCAAAAATTCACGCAGACTCATTGAAAAGAACTTCACGTGGCAAAAACATATAAAAACGATTATTGGTTGCTATAAAACATTTGGATATGACAGAAATTAAAGAATTTTATAGTAATTACGCAGATAAAATTGTAAAAAAACGTTTTGATTCCGAATCTCCTTTGCGTAAATATGTTCATAATGCTCAATATCAAAGTATTCTTAACTATGTAGAACCGGGAATGAAAGTCCTTGATATTGGTTGTGGGGAAGGAGTCATGTCTGTTTTAATGGCCAAAAAAGGCGCAAAAGTTACTGGTTGTGATCTTTCAAAACCAAACATTGAGGCGTGTATCGCCTATGCAAAGAGAAATTATGTCAAAGTCGAATTTGTGATTGGAGATGCGGAAGTTGTTCCATTTGGTGATAACTCCTTTGATCTTGTAGTTAGTTCTCATGTACTGGAACACCTACCTGATTTTGACAGAGGGTTGCAGGAAATTATGAGAGTGACAAAGAAACGGGCTGTTATTGCAATTCCTACAATATGTAATCCGTGTTCTTTGGTTCAAGTCGGAAGAGGGGCTTTTTGGTGTTGTGGAAAAAGGGATCTCGTAGCTCTTCCTTGGGGATTTTTGAAAATGGTATTGGCGTATATAACGGGAAAAGATGGTGTTAATGAAAAATATGCAGGTAACAATGTGCCTCATGTATTTAGGTTTCCGCGGGTGTTAAAAGAGAAATTGAAAAAGTATGGTTATACGTTAGTAGAATACGAGGCATCGTCAGTTTGTTTGCCCCATTTTAATTTCTTTTTAGGATTGACCAAGAAGCTAGATTGTTACAAGAAAAAGCCGGTACTCCGGAATTTTGGTTACGGAACAACGTTTATTATTCAAAAATAGAAAAGGATTATGCAAACGAATTTAAATCAAATAGAAGAAGATTTTATTGAGTTTATTTCTCTCAAGAGGGGTTTCTCTTATGAAGAAATAAAAAATTATTTTTTGTCCACCAAAAAAGATTTTGACTTTTCAAGTCAAGAGTACCGACAAATATGTATCGATAATTATAACTTATGCAAAATAATTTATGATGATACAGACGAAAAAGACATCATAGATTCATATAAACATCATGCGTTGATGCATGCTTTTCGGTTTATTTCATATTCATATTTGAACAGTGATTCTAAAAAAGTGTGTTATTTGAAAAAATTGAAAGGGTATATCTTAAAAGGTGAGTTTTTTAAAATACTTAAAAGAAAAGTTCTGCGTCTTCTTTTTTGGAACAAAAAAATGTCTCAAGGGATTGATTCAGTAGGATATGGTGCAACTGCAAAAAAAATTATTAAGATTTTGGGCGATGCCACTCCTGTAGTAGTTGATTATGGTTGTGGTTTTGGGTATCTTTCGTTTGAGATTGGTATGTTGAGAAAAGACTCAAAAATATACTTGGTTGATATAGATTCTCTCAATTTGGAATTTGCAGCATTTAGATTTAAAAAACACAATATAGATGTAGAAACGATTCTGATTACTAAAGACAATATTTATCCGAAATTACCGCAACACAATATTTGTATTGCAACAGAGGTAATGGAACATATTATGAATCCTCTTGTTGCGTATAAAAATATTTATAAGGGAATGGAGAAAGGAGGTGTTCTCTATGGTAATTACGATGATCATAGTGATATTATGTTTCACATATCTCCAGATCTTAGTAAATTAAGAGAGTACATATCAAAAGATTTTGAAAAGATTAATGGTTTGTTTTATAAAAAAGACTAATTAATTAGGTATGAATTAAGGGATATTAGTCTTTTTTAATGAAAAGATAATAGCTTAAAGCTAATGTGCTTATCCTTGTTATAAGAATTGAAGCAAGAGCTCCCCATATTCCATAAAAAGGTGTTAGTGTAATAAGAAGTAATATTTTTATTACTGAAAAAAAGGTATTAAGTTTATACAGTTCTTTAATTGAGGTGTGCGCTTGAAGGGCTGCTATTGGTAATGAGGCAATAATTCCCAAAAGACCAATAGAAAAAAATTGAGAATAAAGAATTGAAGAAGTATAAATTGGGAAAAGTAATTTATATAATGACGGCGCCAAAAGAATGTATGTGTAAATGATTAAGGAAATAGTTATCCCTAAAAGAAACATTTTATGTTGTATATTTTTTTTAATAGTCGTCAAAGAGTTTTTTGAATATTTTGGAAGAACAAGAGAAGTTAAGTTTTTTAAAATACCTTTTATCTGTTCGGGAATAAGTATTGCAAATGAGTATACAGCAAGCTGTGTTGCACCGAGAAAATGAAAAATGAGAATGCTGTCTATATGCATGGCTATTGTTACAAGGATATTCATAAGACTTAAATGTTTTGCGTAGGATAATTCTTCGCCACTTAAATTTTTGTTCGGTTTATATTTAATACTAGTGTAAAAATATGCGCATACATTGAATATTGTATGTAAGAGAAAATATGCAACAATTAGTATAAAGAGATTTTTTGTTGTAAAAAGTACAGCAATTAGTGCTATTGTGATAAAAATATTTTTTGAGATACTTAGAAAAGTGTTTGTTTTGAAATCTTTTTTCCCCATAAGAAAATGAGGAAAAAAGTTAAAACTTTGAAATATTGGACTTAAGATAGATCCTATGGCTAAAGATCCAGCCAGTATCATATTTCCTTGTAGGTAGTAATATACTGCACCTCCCAAAGTAAGGACAAAAAAAGGAAGACTCCATTTGAGATAAATTTTTGGACTTTTCCGAAATAATCCTTCAAATCCTTTTGCTGTAGATTGTATAATTGTTATACCAAGACCCGACAGAGAAATACTTGCAAATATTCCAATAGTAGAAAGAATATATTTATATGTTCCGTATGTCTCTGGAGAAAGTTTTTGAGCAAAAACCATCGCGAGAAGTAAAAGAGATAAGATAGAAATAATTTGTCCAGCAAAAAGCCATGACCCGTTCTTAAGCAGATACGAAAGGTCTGTTTTGAAATATTTATTTCCTCGTTTAATGAGGGTGTGTGCTTTTGAATTTATGTTCATTGTTTGTGTGCTTACAATACTATTTTTTTATCTAAAAATCTATTTTAAAATACGTATTTATAAATTCTATAACTTATGTGAGGTACTATTTTGTTACAAAAAAGTTGTGAGGCGGTTGATTGGTCATTTGGTTTTTTCATAGTACAATGAATTTTAGTTTTCCTTGGGCAAGAAGGCGATATTTTTACGGGTTTACATCGATATCCTTATTCTATATTAATAATTAAGAACGAATACCATGATGATGAAAGGACTAGGAGGGGGGGGGTAAGATATGGAAGATCTTTCATAAAAACGAGCCAAAGGTTGTTATGGTAAGTGGGGGTTTTGATCCGATCCATGTTGGACATCTTAAATTATTTAAGGAAGCAAAAAAGCTGGGAGATCGGTTGATAGTGGTTGTTAAATCGGATGAGTGTTTGCAGAGGAAGAAAGGAAAAGTATTTATGAGTCAGGATGAACGAGCTGAAATTATCAGAGAGCTTGGTTTTGTCGATGAAGTATATATTCTTGAAAGCGAGAGAGATGATGTTTCTGAAGTGGTAGAAAAATTTAAGCCAAACATTTTTGCCAATGGTGGAGATTGCAGAAATGAAAGTGAGACACCTGAAGCAGAAGTGTGTAATCAGCTTGGTGTTAAGATGGTTTTTAATGTTGGTGGAGATAAAGTGAGATCAAGCTCAAAACTTCTTTCTGAACACCACAATAGCTGAGCAAAAATTAAAATATGATTTGGAGGCATATCATGTAACTTTCGGTGGAATTTTGTAGTTTATAAAGGTATAGTTACTAACATTGTGTTAAACGATCATGCCAAATAAAAAAGTAAAAAAACAGAAAGATTGCACTAATGGGAATTTTAAAGATCTGATGTTTTCCGGTTCGAAAAAAGGACGGTTGAACGATGATATGGCGGCGTTGCAAAGGATCATTCTTACAGACCGCCAGTTGTGCGATCTTGAGCTTCTATTGAATGGAGGGTTTTATCCTCTGGATGGGTTTTTAACTGAGGAAGAATATGTTTCCGTATTGGAAAAGATGAGATTGCCCAGTGGTGCGATCTGGCCAATGCCGATCGTGCTTGATATCTCTGACGAGAGTTTGGTTTCCAAAGGGGACACTGTTTTGTTGTGCGATAAATACACAAAACCTCTTGCCGTAATGAAAGTTGAGTCCATCTATAAGCCGGATAAAAAAAAGGAAGCGAAAGCCGTATACGGCACAACAGATACTGCTCATTTTGGAGTTCAGACATTATTTGAACAAACCGGAAATTTGTATATTGGAGGAAAAGTACAGGGGATTACTTTACCGGAATATAGTGATTTTAATGAGTTGCGTCATACTCCGAGAGAACTTAGAAAAATTTTAAAAGAAAAAGGATGGACTAAAGTTGTTGGCTTTCAGACAAGAAATCCAATGCACAGAGCTCATTTTGAGATAGTTAAAAGAGCGGCGCAAGAGATAGGGGGGAAAGCTCTTATACATCCCGTTGTCGGATTGACCAAAACCGGAGATATAAATTATATGACTCGTGTAAGGTCTTATAAAAAAGTGCACGAAAATTACGCTTCGGATTTTGCCGCAGTAAGTCTTTTGCCTCTGGCTATGCGTATGGCGGGACCCGTTGAGGCGTTATGGCACGCGCTTATCAGAAAAAATTATGGATGCACACATTTTATAATCGGACGTGACCATGCAGGTCCGGGCAAGGATTCAAAAGGAGTTCCTTTTTACGGTATATATGATGCACAGGATGTTGTAAAAGAACATGAAAGAGAGATCGGGATAAAACTTGTAACTCCAAAAGAAATGGTGTTCGTTGAAGAAAAGAATAAATATTTTCCTTTTGATGAGGTCAAAAAAACTTATACTGTAAAAAATATTTCAGGAACAGATCTGCGCAGTATGTTGGAAAAAGAAGAAGAAATACCGGAATGGTTCTCTTTTCCGGAAGTCATAGAAGAGATCAAGAAAGGAGCAAAGAGAGAAAAAAACAGAGGAGTAACCCTTTTCTTTACAGGGCTATCCGGTTCCGGCAAATCAACCGTTGCTTTGCTTCTTGATTCAAAATTACAAGAATTGCAGGAAAAGGAAATTACTCTTTTGGATGGAGATATTGTACGTTTGAATCTTTCCAAAGGGCTTGGCTTTTCACATGAAGATAGAAATACAAATGTCGAAAGGATTGGTTTTGTTGCCAGTGAAATTGTAAGACATGGAGGTATTGCGATCTGCGCTGCAATCGCTCCATACGAAGAGTCTCGCAAAAATAATCGCGAAAGGATCAGCGAACTTGGGTCTTATGTCGAAGTTCATATGTCTACTCCAATTGAAGTTTGCAAAGAGAGAGATGTAAAAGGATTATACAAAAAGGCGGAAAAAGGATTGATCAAGGGCTTTACCGGAGTGGATGATCCATATGAAAAACCAAAAAATGCTGAGATCGTTTTGGATACGACGGATAAAACTCCTCATGAGTGTGTGGAAATTATCCTTGAGTATCTTGAAAGTCATAATTTAATTTCAGATAGTAATTAATATGTCTAAAAGAAAAGCATTGGTAACGGGAGGAGCTGGGTTTATCGGATCTAATCTGGTTGATGAACTGATCGAGAGGGGGTATGAAGTCATTGTCATTGATGATCTGTCAACCGGCAAAAAAGAAAATATCAATCCTAAAGCCGACTTTCATGAGTTAGATGTAAGGGATCTGAAAAAGATCAAACCGTTGTTTTCCGGAGTTGACTATGTTTTTCATTTGGCCGCTATCGCAAATATTCAATTTTCACTCGAAAATCCCAATGAAAGCAATGACATAAATTTAGGCGGTACCCTTAATGTGCTGACATCTGCGCGTGACGCAGGGGTTAAAAAAGTTGTCTACAGCGCCTCGTCTGCCGCTTATGGCAACCAAGAGAAAATACCGTGGCATGAGGATATGCAAGCGGAACTTTTGAGTCCTTACGGTCTGCAAAAATACGCAAGCGAATTGTATTGCAGTTTATTTTCCGAGGTATATGATTTACCGACAGTAAATTTGCGTTACTTCAATGTTTATGGCAAAAGACAACTTTTAGAAGGAGCATATGCTCCTGTTGTGGGAATTTTTATCAGAAATCAATTAAAAGGTGATCCTTTAATCATCTTTGGAGACGGTGAACAAACGCGCGATTTTGTTTCTGTTGAGGATGTGGTGCGAGCTAATATCTTGGCGGCTGAAAGCAAGAAAGTTGGGAAAGGAGAGAAGATCAATATAGGTTCGGGCAGAAGCTATAGCGTGAATGAATTGGCTAAGATGGTCGGAGGTCTCACGATCAATAAACCGCCACGCGTAGAAGTGAAAAAATGTCTAGCTGAAAATTCATTGGCTAAAAAATTATTAGGATGGGAGCCGACGGTTGATCTGTCGGAATGGTTGGAAGCGTATAAAAAAGAAGTGGGATTATAATTTTTAATTTTTATGTCTGAAAAAATAAAAAAAACAAAGGTCAGCAAAAAAAGTATTTTGGTAACCGGAGGTGCGGGGTTTATCGGGTCTCATCTGGTTAAAAGGTTGGCGGCGGATGGTTATGAGATCGTGATCGTTGATGATTTGAATGACTATTATGATCCGCAATTAAAACGCGATAGATTGGATATTTTGTTAAAAGATTCTGACTATGTTTTTGAAAAGGTTAATATTGCGAATCTTGCAAATTTAAAAAAAGTTTTTGAAAAATATAATTTTGACATGATCTGTCATCTGGCAGCGCAAGCCGGTGTTAGAAAATCTCTCAAAGATCCATGGATCTATGAACAGAGTAACATCTTAGGAACAATGAATCTTTTGGAACTGGCAAAAGATTTTGATGTAAAAAAGTTTGTTTTTGCTTCGTCTTCTTCTGTCTATGGGGGTAATACCAAAGTGCCTTTTAGTGAATCGGACAGGGTGGATAGTCCCGTATCTTTTTATGCTTGTACCAAAAGGTCAAAAGAACTTTTGGCGCACACTTATAATCATTTATACGGAACAAAAATAACCGCGCTTAGATTTTTTACTGTCTATGGTCCGTGGGGAAGACCGGATATGTCCTATTTTGGATTCACTGATCTCATGACTCAAGGCAAACAAATTGATGTATACAATCATGGTAAGATGAGAAGGGATTTTACTTATATTGATGATGTTGTTGACGGGATCGTGTCTGCGCTTGAAAAAGATTTTAATTTTGAGATATTCAATCTTGGTAACAATAAACCGGTAGAGTTGATGAAATTTATTGAGATATTGGAAGAAAATTTGGGGATGAAAGCCGACAAGAGATATTTGCCAATGCAGCCCGGAGATGTTGTCGAGACATGGGCGGATATTGAAAAAGCCAAGAAAGAGCTGGGGTATGATCCTAAAACTACCATCGAAGGCGGCTTAAAAAAGTTTGTTGATTGGTACAAAGAATACAATAAAAGTTAAGACTGGCAACAGACTCTAAGAAGCGTTAATTTTAATTATATATGGATGAAAATATTTCAAATTTTGAGCTTGAAGAGTCCGTCGTCTTATCGGTATTGGATCTGGTAAAAAAAGCGGGAGAGGGTACATTGGATTTCTTTAAAAAAAATGTTGCGGTAGAAAAAAAGGAAGATGACTCTCCAGTAACAGAAGCTGACTATGCGGCGAATACTATACTGATGGAAGGATTGAAAAAGTATGGATATCCCATACTTTCTGAAGAAATAGTTCCGCATGTATATAATGAAGATGGATATTTGTGGATCATTGATCCTCTGGATGGAACAAAAAGATTTATTAAGGGTGAGAGTGATTTTTCTGTTATGGTAGGGTTGACCTACAAGACAAAGCCAATATTTGGGATCGTGTATCAGCCGGCAATTGATGTTTTGTATTATGCGGAAAAAGGAAAGGGTGCTTTTGTTGAAAAAAGTGGCGTAAAGACAAGAATTCAAGTGTCAGATGTTGATCGTCTTGCGGAAACGCGATTGACAGTAAGTAATCGAGCACGGACGATAGAGTCGTTTGCGCGCAAGGTTGCACAGATACAACCGAAAGAGGTGCATTATGTAGGTAGCAACGGGGTAAAAATAGGCGGGATCGCTGAAGGAAAATATGATCTGTTCTTCAACCCATCAAGTGAACTTGGAAGTTATGATTATTGCGCCCCTCACATGATTATTGAAGAAGCTGGAGGAAAAATAAGTCACTGTGATGGATCTGAGGTGCTCTATGACAGCGGGTGGGATGCATGTCCAAAAGGCGTTGTTGTATCCAACGGTGCGGTCCATGATGAATTTATTGATCTTTTTAAGACCATGTAACATACTCAGCAATACAATAATTCAAATACTCAATTTTCAAATGTTATTGTGAACGGAGATTACTTAACGTCATTGCGAGGAGGTACGACGTGGCAGTCCAAGGTTTTGTCACTTAAGTAAATATACTCTGGATTGCCACGCTAAACGCTCGCAAAGACG
>JAGLOS010000013.1 GCA_023137615.1 Minisyncoccota bacterium
GATTCTTCCGCGTTGCGTGACGAACAGTCTGCAAGTTTTCCGGGCAAAGTAAGCCCTTCTAGCGCACCTTTTCGAAGTACCGAGTCTTTTGCCGCTTTTGCCGCTTTGCGAGCACGAAAAGCCAATATTACTTTGTTAAGTATTTGCTTTGCATCGTCCGGATGCTCTTCGAGAAATTCTCCAAACGACTCACCAAACACTTTCTCTACCGCACCACGCGCCTCTACAGAGCCGAGTTTGCCCTTTGTTTGCCCTTCAAACTGGATCTCCGGCATTTTGATCGAGATCACCACAGTAAGACCCTCACGCACATCATCTGCCGTTAAATTTTCGTCTTTTTCTTTCAAGATACTATTCTTCCGTGCATAGTCATTGAGTCGTCGAGTAAGCGCCGTACGAAAACCGGTCGCATGCATACCACCCTCAGGATTGAATGTGTTGTTGGCAAATGCGAGCTCGCGAAATGAAATGTCGTCAACGTATTGTAAAGCAACTTCAACGTTTACGTTATTTTGTTCTTTTTCAACATAAAAAATATTTTTATGAACATTCTTGAAATCGTGATTATAAAATTCGATCAAAGAATTAAGTCCCCCCTCAAAGTAGAAAGTTGTACTTGGAACCTCGATTTTTAATTCTTCAACATCAAAAACTTTATCGAAATCTATTTTTCCTTCGTACTGACGAGCGTCAATAATATGAATACGCAGACCTTTGATCAAATATGCCTGTTGTCGCATGTGAGTCACAACCTGTTTCCAATTGTATTCAATAGTTTCAAATATTTCAGGATCAGCTTCAAAAGTAATAACCGTACCATTGAGTTTTGTCTTTCCGATTTTCTTTACTTTTGCTTTTTTCTTTCCTTTCGCATATTCTTGTACATACATATCGCCATCTTTATGTACCTCTGCTTTCAAAAACACCGAAAGTGCATTTACCACAGAAGAACCCACACCGTGAAGTCCTCCGGAAACTTTATATCCTTTTCCTTCAAATTTACCTCCGGCATGAAGAGTTGTCATAATGGTTTCCAACGCCGAGACTTTTGTCTTCTTGTGAACATCAACCGGAATACCGCGACCATTGTCTGTAACACGCACAACATTCCCAGGCAAAAGTGCAACTTCGATACGATCACAAAAACCTCCCATCGCTTCATCACGAGAGTTATCAAATATTTCCCAAATAAGATGATGAAGTCCTTCGACACCCGTTGATCCAATATACATACCTGGGCGTTTTCGTACCGGTTCAAGTCCCTCAAGAACAGTGATCTCATCAGCTCCGTATTTCACCTTTTTTTCCGCTTTTTTTGTTTCTTTTTTCGCCATTTTCAGTCAAAAAATTATATATACGCTTATATCAAGCGCTTCTAATATTCCAGTATTATACCAAAAAAACACCTTAAATGAAAGCGTTTTTAGAGAATTATATTTATCAATTTTATGGCTTTACCGTGCCATTTTTATGCAATCTGTCTACCCAAAAATCCACCTCCCTTCCCAGCATCCATCCGCGATGTCCGACCTTGCGGATGAGTTGCAGAAACCACTTTTTATGAAAGTGGTTTTTTGCTTAATTTATTGTTTCCCGGAACTCTACCTCACTTCCCACCCGTCATTTTTAGCGATTTCAGCATATATTCCATCCATGATCTTATTTATCTCCTTATCGGTCAATGTACGGCCATGTGCTTGAAATACAAGCTTGTACGCATACGACACCTTACTTGTACCATCTTCACTTTCTTTTTTGAATACATCAAAAAGACGCGGGTTTAACGCAAGTAACTCTCCTGCTCCTTTTACCAAAATATCCTCAAGAACTTTCTGATCTTTTTCACTGTCCACAAACACGGCAATGTCGCGACTCATGTGCGGATACAAAGAGATCATTTTAAATCTATCTATCTTTGAATTTGTTTCAAGCACATTTCCATATTCTTTTGGTGCAGGCAATTTTTCTACAAGAGCTGTCAGATCCACTTGCGCCACAGCACCGCCCTCTGGTCTGTCGACAATTTCTCCCGTCACCTTTTCTCCCAGATCTCCGCTGAGCTTCACAAGCACCTCTTCCAACTCTTCTTTTTCTTTTGCTTTAATCTTCTTTTTCTTCGGATCAAGATACCCGATACCCAATACAAAATATTCTTTTTCTTTGGTGAACACATTACCGATCTCAAAGACATTCACGGTATCCACTCCGAGCAGATCCACATTGCGCGAATTAAGCACAAGGGCATCAAACAATCCATCATATATACTCGCTCGAATAAAAGGTTTGTCCTTTGCAAACGAATTTGCAAGCTCTATTTCACCTTTGTCTCGAAGTACATATGTCTGCAATTCAGAATATCCATACGAAACGAGCAATTGCCGAATTTTATTCTGATAGTAAAACATTGGGTTTATCTTTGGTACAAAACCCAAATCCCCGGGCAGCTCATCTTCTATATTATCATAACCAAACACACGCCCTACCTCTTCCACCACATCTTCCGGAATACGCATATCAAGCCGCTCGAATGGCGCAGTAATAGTAAGTACATCCTTGTTATCAACTTTGTACTCAAAACCAAACAGATCCAATATCTCAAGCACTCTCTTTTTGGGAATATCCACACCAAGTGATCCGTTGATCTTCTCAAGCGACACTTCTACCTTTGCTTGGTTCTCAGGTTTTGCATATACATCTTTCTTTCCTCCGACAACCGTTTCTTTCGTACCGGCAACCTCGACAATAAGTGCGGTCGCCGCAATCATTCCCCCTCCTGCCATTTCTGAAGTAATACCATTTTCATAACGCTTTGAAGCGTCTGTTTTGATCTGCGTTTTCTGTGATGTCTTGCGCACGCTTACAGGATTAAAATTTGCCGCTTCTATCACAATATTTACAGTATTCTCGTCTACTTCCGCTTTTTTACCACCCTTGATACCCGCGATCGCGATAGGATCTTTACTGTCTGCGATGATGATCATCGTATCATCCATCTCTATATCCTTATCGTCGAGTGTTTCGAGCCGCTCACCTTTTTTTGCACTGCGCACAACCACCTTACCACCTTCGAGTTTGTCCGCATCAAAAACATGCAAGGGCTGTCCCAAACCAAAAAGAATATAGTTGGTCACGTCCACAAGATTATTGATGCTGCGCTGTCCGATCGACTCGACACGCTCTTGCAGCCATTTTGGTGACGGACCCACTTTGATATTCTGTACGTACCGCCCGATATATCGCGGACACAACTTTCCATCTTCTACAGTCACAGACAACTTACTGTCCAGTAATTTGTCTCCCTCTATTTCTTTATATTCTTTTTCTTTTGCAGGCACTCCAATAAGCACGCCAATCTCACGAGCAATACCTTGGTGAGAAAGACAGTCGTGAGCGCGGTTCGGCAACACATCCACATCTATCAAATAGTCATCGCCCTTTTTATCTACCTGCTCGATCTCAAACGCACCTTTTGTGATACACTCCACTAGCTCTTCCGGTTTTGGAAGTGGTTTATCAAAATATTCTTCTTGAATCCATTTATATGATATATCCATAAGCTAAAACTGGTTAACGACCCTTAAGTCTCCGCTCGAGAAGTGTCTAATATCTTCCACTCCATACTTGAGCATTGCCAATCTCTCAACCCCCGGACCAAAGGCGAAACCTTGATTTTTCTTAGAATCAATTCCCGCCGCTTCCAACACATTAGGATGCACCATTCCGGCACCGAGAATCTCTATCCAGCCACTTTGTTTACAAGTAGGACATCCTTTTCCCTTACAACGGAAACATACCATGTCGATCTCAACACCCGGCTCTACGAATGGGAAAAAACCGGGACGAAACTGTGTCTGCACATCTTCACCGTATAGTTTGCGCAAGTAATGATTGAGTGTACCTTTAAGGTGTGCCAGCGTTATTCCTTCTCCCACGACCAAGCCTTCAATTTGAAAAAATTGAAAATCGTGAGTCATGTCAGTCGCTTCATTGCGAAAAACTTTCCCCGGCACCAATATCTTAAACGGCGGTTTATGTGTTTCCATATACCTACCCTGCACGGAAGAAGTCTGAGTACGCAATACCATTTCTTTCAGACCTTTTATCCAAAACGTATCCTGCATATCTCGCGAAGGATGGTCCCGAGGAACATTAAGCACGTCAAAATTGTAATGCTCCGATTCCATCTCCGGCCCTAAAGCTACCTCAAAACCCATCTCGATAAGAGTCTGAGCAATCTCATTAATAACGTAAGTAATAGGGTGAATATGCCCCTTTTCTTTCTGTTTTTCCATGGGTTTGATTATATAGGAAAAAGTGGAAATGTTCAAAAAATATCGGATACACGATCAAGAGCGGTGCGATTCATTTTATCGTCATTGTAATTATCAATATGTGTCCCAATACATAGAAGAGCTATCTTTGATCCCTTAACCGCAAACCAAACTCTGGGAAATTGATTCGGTCGTAAATTCTTAACCACCAACTCCACTTTCCAAATAGTCCATATTTCGTTTACCGTAACACGGTGAATTTTTCCCGGTGCTATTATAGGACAAGGGTTAATCGGGTGAAACTGCTTTTCACACAATCTTCTAAACGCTTGTAAACCTTTCTCTAAGTAAGAAAACCGCCTTTGCAGTTTAGCGGTTTCTTTTTCAAACGCAGAATGTGTATAGAAGTCAATCATTATTGGCAAATTCAGTCCCCCTGTAAAATGCAAGTTCATAATCAATTTCTTCCCCGGGTTCAGTACCAACATAAGGTGCCTCTGCATGCGTTATCTCTTCAAGCTGTTTTCCGCTCAAATGACCGTATTTTTTAATCACCCGATCCAACATTTCTTTTTCTTTTTTTGAAAAAGCGGTCAAATCTGGTTCTTTGTTAGTATTATATACTTCTGTTGGATTATACCCCTCATACTCTTGGATTGACTCAATAGAGATTTTTTTTGCTTTTGCCATTTTGGCTATAACTTTTTCCATATGAGTGGGAAACGGTCCCATAGGAAGTCGCCTGTATGTTTCTCCTGTAAAAGTAGTCTGGTTTTTTTCAAAATAGTCAAAATCAACGAAATAAAGCAATTTCGCTAGTTTTTTCTTACCCCTGATTTCTTTGCCGAGTTTTGAACAGAGATAAAGTACCGCTTGTTCATATTTTTTTGATTTAAAAGCCATAAGATTTAAACCCTACAATGTTATTCTAATTATATCAAGGGCTAGAGAGGGATTCAACTAAAAACTGCCCTTATCTTGCGACAGTGGCAGTGATTTTAGTAAATAAATTATACTCTGTTTTGAAGAAAAAAATCGGCGTTCGTGGGGTAATGAGTGGTAATGGGGGTAATGGTAATGAGTGGGTAATGAGTGTCAGGGGTAATGAGTGTCAGGTACCGTTTTCTGGCGAACGGTGTGGTGTAATTTTTATGTCTGGCTTATTTGAAATATATCACAAAAACCTTTGTTTACAAGAAAATTAACGGTATTAGCCACTATCTACTCACCCCCGTAACAAGCGAGATGCCCTCCGCTATTTTTCACCGTGTTCTATCATGATTGCCACCCAAAACATCTACGTAGATATCTACGTAGATGTTTTGTAGCTGATATATTCTTCCAGACTTTCCGTGGTGAATTTGAAGTGAAGGACCGCTTCTTCGTCCCCACTTTTAATTTATTGCTTTATTTTTTATGAATCGCCGTACAACGCATTAAGTTTTGCGCGTGTTTTAGGTCCTACATATCCGTATCCGGGATCACCCTTTACCGCGATGCCATGTTTGGCTTGAAAACGCTCAACCGCCCTTAGAGTAAGTTCCCCAAAATAATTTGTTTCGTTACCGGACGATCCGGCGTCGCTGTCTGCCACTTGTGTATCCGGGTCGGTATTCAAAAACTCTTGCAAGAGTTTTATTTTCTCATCTGACATTCCATATTTAAGTCCGGTTACAAAGAACGCTCCATGGACAGCCGCTTGCGGTGCAGCAACACTCTTGGCAACCGCTACTCCTTTGGTTTGACCGAAGGTCTCGTTTAGTTTCGCCCGCGTTTTCGGACCAAGGCGCCCAAAGCCGGTTGTCTTTGGCGTACCGGACGTAACAATACCGTACTTTACTTGGAACCGTTCGATCGCTTTTTGAGTAAGCGGTCCATAATAACCGGTGACTAATCCTTCCGGATATATTTCAGGGTAACTTGCCAATAATTCCTGCAGATCTCGAACAGAAGTATTTGTCATACCAAGCTCAAGATCAAACAGAATAGTTACTGTCGGTACGGTTTTTACCTCATCAGGACTACTCAGATCGTCCGACGTTTCTTCGACTGTGCTTTCTTGAGTTTCTGCAATTTCTGCATCATCAGTAGTATCGATCGTAGTATCCTGTGTTAGGGGCGCTACCGAAAAATACCTACCGCCTCCTTGCGGTGTAACTGAAGCAGTCTGTGTCGTCGCGTTCGCGGAGCTTGAGTTTGGACCCTCTCCGTTACTATTAGTACCCGCCACTTCGTAATAATATTTTGTTGAGGCAGATAATCCCGTGTCGCTATAACTATTTGTAGAAATACCTGATGCGATAGCCGTTGTAAAATCAGAATCGGTCGAACTTCTGTAAAGTACGTAAGATGTTGCTGTTGGCACAGCGTCCCACGTTAAATTGATCCCGCTTGCGGAAGCAGCGGTTGCCGCAAGATTCGCAGGTGCGCTAGGTACTCCGGGCAAGATCGGTCCGTAATCAGTGAAGTGATTGATCGTTGCGCTTATTTGATCATTTGTCGTATCAACAGTTGCAGCCACGGGCTCCCATTGTCCCGTATTGGTATCAAAGTATCCAAGCTGGAGATCCGCTTCATCAAAACCAACAGGAAGATTATTTTCGTCATAAGCAATTGTAAGTGAAACACCAGAGTTAAGCGACGTGATCGACTGTCCATCACCTGTCGCGGTTATAGACTGAACAGACCCCGCAAGTGGAGTCGCGTTGGCTGTTGACACAACCAAACTGGCATCAGAAATGGAAACACTTACCGTACTTTGTCCCGTACCGAGCGCGTTTGCCGGAATGTCGAGAGTAATGTCGTCTTTTGATACTTGTCCTCCTGTTGCCGGTGTGATCCCATGCAGTTGTGGCACCGGAATCGTACATCCCGAAATTGCGCTAAGAGTAATATTCTTTCCGCTTGAACCGGCAGCTGCGCTAAGACCGCTTGAAAGATCGTAACATGGTCCTTCGGCATAAACGGTCCAAGTGCTTCCGGAGTCAACACCGAGTGAATAGGCACCAGCGGCATCCGTAGGCATTCCAAGCCAAACTTCATTGCCGCTTACAGTCTTTACCGCCGATACCCATGCGTTTGCTATTGCAACATCGCTTGCGTTATAGATAGTACCGGCAATAGTTGCATCCGCTTGAGCAAGTGTGAAATTTTGCGCCGTATTTCCGGAAACAGCTTTCTCAACATCGCCTTCGTTTGCAACATATCCCATTATCTTTACACCCACATTATATGTATACCCATCAGGAACTTTAAGAGAATAATTTCCCGAGCTGTCTGTCTGTGTCGAGAAAAATCCCGGACCGCCGACACGACTTGCCCATACGTTCGCGTTTGCGATATTGTTTCCGTCGTATGTTACCGAGCCGGACAAGGTTACAAGTGTCACTGAAGACGTAGCACTATATGTTTTTGTCGCGGTATTTCCAGCAGTGATCGTTACTGTTTCATTTGCGGGTGTAATTTCTCCGAGAAGAGGTGAGCCCACATGAACTTCGTATGTCCCGGCAGGAAGTGTGACCTTGGCGGTCTTGGTAGTTCCGCTTGTGGTCCAAACATCGGTACCATTACCGCGACCGGTTGTCTGATCAAACGCGCCCGCAAACAAAGGACTGACATTGGCCGCGTTTTGAATATTGAACTGAAGAGTTCCCTGTCCGCCAAGCGTCCAATTTACACCCGTAGCGTTACTTGATGAAACATTCACGTTCTGCGGAGCAAGACCTCCTGTATCCGGCGACCACCCGCCAACCTCATAGACTCCGGGTTGAAGATACAAAACATAACTACCATTATTATCAGTTTCCGCACCATTGCCGCCTGTTGTGCCGCTTATGCCGTGAGCACCGATCTTAAGACCCGCCACAGCAACTCCTCCCTGTGTTACCATACCGGAAACAGTTTTGAGAGCACCTGTATCAACAGTAAAGGTAACCGACGGATTTGACGAATCGGTAACTATCACAGACTGAGAAACCATCGGACCAAACGCCGGCGCAAACCCTTCTACGGTATAAGTTCCCGAAGCTACATAGATCGTTGTCGTTCCGGCAGTGCCCGTCATTGAATCCGCCCAACCATTTGAACCATGGGCAAAAACAGGAGCACCGTTGATCGCGTTACCTGATGAATCTTGAACCGCTACGGAAATATATGAAGTAGGTACGCTTACATATATTGTTTTACTTGTTGAAGAAGAAGTGATACCGATCGGGTATTCTTCCGGCGCTCCGAAACCGTGTCTCATAACTTCAACTGTAATAGCACCAACCGGTACTTTAAATTGATAGTCATTACCACTATTTGGCTGACAAATGACATCCTGTGGTGGCATAAAGAATCCTCCTCCACTTCTCTTCACACCAATACACGCATCTTGTACCGGGTCCGTTGTACCGCTTTTGAGAAGCGATATATCTAAAGTATTATTTGCCATTATATAAGCAAAACTTCCCAAAGCATAATCTCCCGCCGAATCAATATAAGCTGCCGGTATCTGCGGAGGCCAATATATAGCATCACCGCTTGTGAAATTGCCTTCACTACCAAGCCCGCCGCTCATAACTGTAAAATTCCAAGTCTGTCCGCTTTTGACTTTTAATCGCGCGTACCCGATACCGCTTCCATTAAAACCGGTTGTCGAATATGTCGTATCTGTAAACACATCGGAAAAAGCTTCAAAATCTTCACTGAAGCCATGGACAAAAGCGTTTTCACTGGACACTCCTCCTGTTATGGTAAGTGTAGTGGTTGCGTCAGGGACTCCGTAAACGATCGTTGTTGTCGCGATCTGCCCTCCCACAACTTGCACAGCTTTCATTGCCGGAGGAAGAAAAGAATCGTAAAAAGTTGCACTTGTTTGGTCTGGCGGAAACGAGCCGACAAAATAATTACAATCTAAAATATTTTGATATGTTGCAGCAGACGACGCATTCAGCCATCTCTCGCCAACGAAGAATTGCTTATCGGGACATCCAACACCAACTTTTACTTGATTTAGTTCATCGCCGGAAAGTGCCACTGTTGTGGTACCTGATTGTTTATGTACTATGACATTAAGAGTATTGTCACCTCCGATGTGTACAGTATCTACCGGCGGCGGACCGTCAGTATAATCGGATTGTTCAAAACCAAAATATGAACCGTCAAGTAAACCGTCGTTTGCCAAAGTCGTAAATACAAAGAATGGACGATACACGCCAACCGTACTTGGATTGGTAAGCCCACCAATAGTGACAGTGAAATTATCTCCAGCGGCTGTTGCTGCGTTGCTTGTGGTTAAGACCACCCGATTCATACCAGCCCCAGTTTGGGTTGTAAACGCACTGCTTGCAATCTGTGCAGGAGTACTACTTGAATTTATATCTTGCGCGCCAACCGTTACACTACTCAAACTATATTCAGACGGAAAATTGATCACTATTTTACCACCACTCGGAATACTGCTCGTAGCTGTAACTGTAAACGTAAAACTCGCCGCCGTACCTGTCGCGTACGATGTCGGTGTAATAGATGAGCCGCTGTCTGAGACAAGAGCTCCACCCGCTCGTACTAAACTTTCCGTGCTGGTTTGATTGAATTTTTCCGTAAGAGCTCCTCCCGGCTCTTCCGCAACGACAGGAGTTCCCGCTTTTACAGTCCAAGTAAGATCACTCATCTGATCGATCTGCCCCGTGCTATTGGTAACTCCACCGAGAGTTACGGAAAAAGTTGTGCCGGACGGAATCGTACTTGTAGCATATCCATAAGCAATATTTTGACCGCCAACCATCACACCTTCTTCCGGGTTGCCGACACCTCCTAAATTAAATGCCGCAGCTGAACCACCTGTCTCCAATTGTACGGCGTCATATATAACAACTTCATTATCGTATACCACGTCTCCGCCACCCACAAAGACAATTGCCGTAGAGGAGCTGTCAGACGGTGTAGTAAAAGTTTGGGTGAATCGCTGAAAACCTGTCGTCAGAGTACTGGAAGCAACATAAGGAGAAACTGAATTGAATGTTGTTCCACCAACCACAACACATTCCCATGTTGACGATGCAAAATTATAATATTGCGAATTTCCGCCACATGTTGCATTTCCTTGAAGCATGATCCTTGCTATTTCACTTCCGGCAGCACCTCTTGCATAATAACTCGCCGTATATTGTGTGCCGGTTGCGGTAGTTGCACCTTGATACAACAAAGCCGCGCCATTTGCCGAGCTTGTAGAAGTGATCTGTGCCGATACACTGCCATTATAAGCCGTACTTGATGTTGCGATCGTAGAGCTGCCCGTTATATTTTGCGACCAATATTCCATATACGGAGCCGTACCTGTGGCTGTCTCAAATGACGAATTTTGCAACATATTTGACAACGGTTGACCCAACATTGTTTTATATAAACGAACACCACTCGTCGCCGTAAGAGTTACACCAGATATATCAAAAGGAGGCGCATCGTTCGGATTCGGAAAGATAAATTGAACCACATCTCCAGACACAATGTCTGCTGTTGTGGTTGCCGTAAATTTCCATTGCGCATTTGTCGCGCCGATCAAGTTATCATATGATGCCGTGTTTGGTTCAAGCGTAAGATTGGCTCCAACACCGGCAAAAGTCGAATGGATTCCCAATAAAAAAATTATGGACAAAAACAATGCCCCTAAAATATGTATTATATTAAAATTTTTCATACTATAATTTCCCCTGTTATTGATAATTGATAAAACTAAAAATAGATACTTCAAAAGTAAATATTATTATTTATTATACAAGCCCTCTTGTATGTAAGCAAAACAAAAAGTGGATAAAAAAACCACGCATTATAATTATGGTCACTAAAATGGTTGATCGGGAGACAGGTACAATTAATTTACAGTGTTTTTCGCAATGTTTTTACATAGCCATAACACAAAACATCTACGTAGATATCTACGTAGATGTTTAAGATATAATATAAGTTTCTTGTCTATCGCTCCGCTCCTTGAGCCACCTGCAGGAACACTCACTGCTCGTTCGCTTCGCTCTCTGCGCTTTGAGAACCCACGGTTCTCAACGTTCACTCCACTATGTTCCATTCACTGCTCTCCTTCACGGGAAAACTAGAGTTTTCCCGACCCCTTTCCAGTTCGAATCCTGCAGGTGTCTCACTTCACTTCGTTCGTGAGCCACCTGCAGGATTCGAACCCGCGACCTATTGTTTACAAAACAATTGCTCTACCAACTGAGCTAAGGTGGCTTATTTATTTTCAACCATTTCTCTATTTTTGATCAATATTTTATCTGAACAAAATCAACAGTTCAAACAGTATATCACAAATTTTTATTTTACAAATGGTTTTTTGCCCTCTTCCGTATCTTTTTCTTCTGTTCCAATACTTTCTGTATATATAATGAAGCGATCCCGCTTTTCTTTATCATGGTACCCAATTTTCTGTTACCATAACGAACGTCTTCCACAAATCGAAAAAAGCCCCTTCGCACTAAAATAAAATTGCACCACAAACTTCTTCCAAGTGGTTTCATGATCTTTTCTTTTGTGAACACAACTGCCTTGTGAAATCCCAAAAGCACCTTTAGCCGCGTTTTTGGAAACGGATCAAACCAAATATGGTTTTTATTTGCTTGATCATACTGATACGTTATATACGCCTTGTATGATAGTAAAATGATAAGTCCTGTTAGTGCTACGTAAAAAACGTATACTTCTACGTACATAGTGTGTTAGTTTATTATTACTCTTTTCCTACCTCAAATCGTTTGAATCGTACCACTTCCACTCTCTCGCCAAATTTATGTGTTGCATCATTTAAAAGATCTTTTATGGTAACATCCGGATCTTTAATGAATTTCTGATCGAGAAGTACTCTCTCGGCAAAATAACCATCGACCTTGCCGGTGATCATTTTTTCTTTTATTTCTTTTGGTTTATCCGCCTTATCAACTTCTTTCTGGAACATTTCGGTAACTTTCTTTCTGTCTTCTTTGGTAATATCATCTCCGGAAATGTATTCCGGACTCATCGCCGCAATATGCATCGCAATATCCAATGCAAGTGGAGTGAAGTCTTTATTCTTGGCAACAAAATCAGTCTCACAACCAAGCTCTACCAATACGCCTACTGTATGATTGCTGTGTATGTATGCCTGTGTTACACCCGCGCCAAGACTTCGTTCAGATTTCTTTGATGCAGCCGCACCGGCCTTTTTCTTAAGAAGCATCGTTGCTTTTTCCATATCGCCTCCAGCTTCTTCAAGAGCTTTTTTACACTGCATAACAGAAATACCCGTGCTGTTTCGCAACTCTTTAATTTGTTCTGTGGTGATCATAATGATGAAAAATACGTTATATAACGCCCGTAAAAGTAAATTTACAAGCAAGACCTAACTGCTAAATTTATTTTTTTGACCCAAGCCCTCTTTTGTATGCTTCAACAATATGTTCCGTGAAAAATTGAATACTGGCGCGAGAAGAATCATTTGCGGCAATAGGATGATCAATATCAGCAATATCGCAATCAGAATTTGCAACAGCTATGACAGGAAGCCCTGTCGCCCGTGCTTCACTGACAGCAATATTCTCTGCTTTTGGATCAATAACAAATATTGCACTTGGCAAGACATTGATCATAGACAATAATCCACCAAATTTCTTTTCAAGTCCCCCGATCTCACGATCGATCATAACACGCTCTTTTTTTGTATACATTCCAAGTTCCCCTTTCTCTTTCTTGTCGGTAAGTTCTTGCAATCGCAAAAGACGTTTTTTAATCTCTTCAAAGTTTGTAAGAGTTCCACCGATCCATCGATTATTTACAAACGACGCACCAATACTCTCCGCTTTTTCCTCGATAATACTGCGAGCTTGGTTTTTTGATCCAACCATAAGAAGTTTTTTCCCTTCTTTCGCGAGAGAGGTAATAAACTCCTCAGCTTCAGCCAACGATATGATCGTTTTCTCGAGATCAATGATCTCCATATTATTCTTCACGCCATATACCGCCTTTTTCATTGATGGATGTCGTCTTGAACGTGAATAACCATAATGAACACCGGCAGTGAACATTTCGTCGATCAGTGTTTTATTGTCTTGTACCTTTTCAGTCATTGTTACTGTTTGATCTATTTATAGATATTACTAATTAAGCCCCCTAAACACGTATTTTCCTCATAAATAAAAATACACGAGAGGTGTATATGCCAAGGAGTGTACCAGATATACCATGATCTGGCAACCCCGAAATTGCCAAATTATGACTTTCCCTCGTCTAGCTGCTTTTGCTCCTCAAGAAGAGCTTCGATGATCAACTCGATCCCCCCTGCTAAAATATTTTGGTAATTACTCCATGATCTTTTGATCCGATGATCGGTTACTCTGTCCTGCAGCTCGTTGTATGTCCGTATTTTTTCAGATCGATCTCCTGTTCCGATCTGACTTTTTCTGTTTGACGCGTGTTTTGCCGCTTCTTCTTCCCGAGCGAACTCCTCAAGACGCGCCGAGAGAATACTCATTGCCCTTTCTCTGTTTTTTAGTTGTGTTCTCTCGCTTGTACAACGCACCATGATCCCGGACGGCTTATGTGTGAGACGAACCGCAGTTTCCACTTTGTTTACATTCTGTCCTCCGGCGCCACCTGAACGGGAAAAATCCATTTCTATATCAGAAGGATCGATCTCAACAGTCACAGCTTTGCGGATCGGCAGTATGGCAACTGATGCTGTTGATGTGTGGATCCTTCCTGATTTTTCTGTTGCCGGTACACGCTGTATACGATGCACCCCTATCTCAAAACGAAGTTCTTTGTAGACATCCTTTCCCTCAAACTCAAAAGCTGCTTCTTTATATCCACCCACTTCACCTGAGAGCGATTCATGTAATTTTGTTACTTGCCATTTTTTTTTCTCAGCATACTTCTGATACATATTTGCAAGATTATACGCAAAAATAGCAGCTTCTTCACCACCTGCACCGGCGCGAACTTCCAATACCACCTTATTGGGAAACTCTTCTTCTTGCTTTTCCGATTCAAGTATCTCGTTCATCTGTGTAAGGATCGATCCTTTTTGTTCGTAAAGAGTTTTCAATTCTTCCTCACCAAGCTCTTGCATTGTCTCATCTTGAGCAATAAGCCCTTTCAGTTCTGTTTCTTGTTTTTCTATACGCCCATACTCGCTCGCCAGAAAATTCGTCTTTGGATTTTCTTTGTATTTTTCTATATCCATATTACTATTATATATATTTTCTCTCCATAAAAAAATCAGCTCCTGAAAAGGGAGCTGATCTTTGCAATATTACTGTGTTACTTACCGGTTTTTGATGCAGCTTCAACCCGCTTCTTGAATTTCTCAACGCGACCTTTTGCAGAGAGTATTTTTTCATTTCCGGTAAAGAAAGGATGAGAAGCACTTGAAACCTCAACCTTGTAAAGTGGATATTCTTTACCATCAGTCCATTTTTCAGTATCTTCCGTATCAACAACAGAATCAAGCAAAAACTTCTCCCCATTTGAGATATCGAGAAAAATAACCTTGCGATAATTATCCGGATGTATGTCTTTTTTCATAGTGGAATTATAGTACCAGAGAAATTCTATTTAGGCAACTTTTAGTCAGCCCTTAAAATATCAATTGACCTTTGATGTCCTGCCGCAAGTGACATAACTCCATCGCCATAAAATGAATATGCTGCTTTTTCTGCGTTCTTCCATCCGGCAAAGTATCGCAATGCCGCAAGACGCTCGTTATCATACCCGCCTTTTGCTGCACCATTATCTCTCAACAATATAGAGGATGCCATAAAAGCATCTTCAGGACTCCATGGATTTGGCGGATTATGCCCCGTCAATTTGGCAACCTCGTCTTCTACCAACAGCCACGTTGATGGTATAAACTGCGCAGGTCCCATAGCCCCTCCGTATCCATACGACGGTGCGCACGACAGAGGCATAAGTTCCGGATCAAGACCAAGCCGAGATGTAATTTCAAGATATGGAACAGTGTCACGCGGATCTTTCATGATCGACTGCCATTTATATTTTGGAGGATCGTCAGGAAGATTGCAGTTACCAATATTTTCGCCAAGTTTGGTTTCTTGAGTAATGATGCCAAGCAAAAATGCCGCGCGTACTCCTGTTTGTTCTTCGGCATGCACCGCAAGCTCATAGGCCTTTCCAAACGGAATAGCTGACGACCCTCGAAGCGCAAAAAGGGCTGTTCTGATCTCAGCCGCTGTCTTTTCTTTTGCTTTGATTATTTTTTGATAAGCAACTTCCTCTCCTTTTGTAACAGTAAGGATCTGTTGTTTTTCTGCTTCGTTTTGAACGATCTTTCTTTTTTCCGCCTCTTGGAGCACTCTCAAGCTTACTTCTTCCCTTTTTTCTTCTTCAAGCTTCTTCTTTTCCGTTTCAGTTGCATTTTTTACCGATCTTATCTCTTTAAACGAAGCATCCAATGACTGTTTGATAGACTCGAAAGAATCCAAGTCTATGAAAAAATCAGATATTTTTTGATTTCCAAGCACGATCTCAACAAGTGATGCTGAATCAACCTCATTGGTTTTGCGCATAAGCTGCGAAAGCGATTGTTTTTGTCGCTCTGTTTTTTCATTCAATATACCGATCACAACCTCTTTATCATCAATATCTTCCACAAGACTGCCTATCGCAAGTGTCCTTGCCTTGATACCAAGCTGTGATTTACGTATGTTTGAATTTAATATCGCGACATCACGCTCAAGAGTCACTTTTTCACGTTGTTTGTCTTGAAGGACCAGTTTTTCTTGGTCTATTTCCGATTCTATTTGCAACAATTCAAGATTAAGCTCAGCGCGCTTCCTTTCCACTTCTTCCGACTCTGTTTCAGCATACACAAAAAGAAAACTGCCGGCACTAAGCACAACGACGATCGCAGACAATATGATTGTTCGCATTTTTTCTTTCATACCACTTCTATACCTTTAAGTATACCATCCGTTACATTGACACTCAAAAAAAGAAACCGATCAAAAACGAGCAAGGATGACCCTTGCTCGTTTTTGATCTTAAAATGTAAAAATATAAAATTACTCAGTAGATTCTTTTCCCTTTTGCTCCTTATCTTCCCCTTCTTCTCCTTCTTTCTTTCCTTTCTGTTCAACCTCGATCGTATCCATATCAACTTCCTCCGGTACCTCCTCCTCTTCTTCTTTGGCTTCAGATACGGCAACAATCACTTCTTCAAGATCGGTCTTGAGTTCAATGCCTTTTGGTAGCTTCAAATCCTTTACAAGGATCTGACTTTCCATATCAGTAAGCACGGTTACATCAATAATAAACTCATCCGGAATATTCTGCGGCTCTCCTTCAACACTTACTTCATGAAGTACTTTTACCACAATACCATCAAATTTCTCTACAGGCGCTTCCCCTTCAAAGACAAGAGGTACCTCAACCTCAACCTTTTGACCCTTTTCAACAACATAAAAATCAACATGCATTACTTCGTTTCTTACCGGATCAACTTGAACCTCATGGATCATAACACTTACTTTTCCTTTTGGTAACTCAAGTTCTACCGTAGAAGTTTCTCCAACTTCTTTCCAAACTTTTTTAAACTCCCTTGCAGATATACTAACAGAAGTCGAATCTTCCTTTTTCCCATAATATATTGCAGGAACAAACCCATCCTTTCGCAAGTCTGCAGCTTTCGTCTTCGTATCTCGTTCTGTAACTTTTAACTTTGGCATTGCGCCATTATATACAGAACTTGTAAAAATTGCAACTGGTTTCTTAGGAGCGCTAGCGACTTAGAAAACAGGCGTGCTGAGAGCGAAAGATAGTGCAGCGAGCAGTGCAACATTTTAGAATCATGAATTAAGAATAATGAATTACGAGAAAAACACACTTAAGCGTGTTTTTCTCAAAACCTCGAACCCATAAGTTAAAACCTAATTTGTCATTCCCGAAAAAAGTTTCAGCCGTTTCTCAACCACATCTTGCATCGCCTCTACTGCCGACTTCATGAATTTGTATGGCGCAACCACATCTGAATCCTCCGCAAGTGTTTGTTTCAAGGTGTCACGATAAGCAACACGAATTTCAGTATTAATGTGTACCGTACTTATTCCGGCTTGAATTGCTTCCTTAAAATTCTCGTCTGTAATACCGGACCCACCATGAAGAGTAAGAGGTACTCCGCCCGCTTCGCGAATTTCTCTGATACGAGCAATATCCAGATTTGGATTCGCGGCATTTTTTAGCATTCCATGAAGATTTCCCACAGACGGCGCAAGTAGATCAATTCCGGTTTCTTCCACAAATTTTTTCGCGTCTTCCGGCTTTGTAAACATCTCCGGATCAACATCCGCTCCTTCCGGAATTTCATCAAGTAATTTGGATGACGCACCAATGTGCCCCATCTCCGCTTCAACAAGAATATCTCTGTCTTGCGCTCGCGCGTATTCCACACATTGTTTTGTAATTGTCACATTTTCTTCCATTGACAACTGCGTGCCGTCAAATAGCACGGCATCAAACCCCGCGTCCACCACTTTTTTTACTCCCTCAAACGAATGAGTATGATCCGCGTTTAAATATATGGGGTAATTGTATTCTTCCTGTAAACTTTTCACGAGCGCCACGGCTTGACGAATACCGATAAAATCGCGTTCCCCTTCCGTAACACCAATGATAACCGGAACATTAAGTCCCTGCGCTGCGCGAAAGATCGCCCACAGAGCTTCCGTGTCGGAAATATTAAAATGTCCTATGGCAACTCTTTTTTCTTCTGCTTCTCTTACAACTTCTCGTAAATTTTTCATAAAAATAATATATGGCTAAAAATCTAAATATATCTAAACGTATAGATTATTATATCAAACTTCCCCCCGAAAAACAGTCTGGCGTTGTATAGTTATAATGATATACTTATGTTTATGAATGAAGAATTTGATCTTATAGCGATCGGTGATATTACGACAGACGCTTTTATTCGCATTAAACAAGCGAGTGTTTATTATGATAATGAGGATAAAGAGGAAAAAATATGCCTTACCAATGGCGGAAAAATACCGTACGAATTTACAAAAATTATCCCGGGCGTGGGAAACAGCCCCAACGCGGCGGTTTGCACAACACGACTAGGATTAAAAACTGCGCTAGTAACAAACCTCGGCGATGACGAGAACGGAAAAGATATTCTGGAAGCGTTGGAGAAAAATAATATAGACCGGACATTTGTCCGTGTACACGCAGAGCACGTAAGTAATTATCATTATCTTTTGTGGCACAAGGCAGAACGCACAGTTCTCACAAAACATGAAGATTATGACTATACATTGCCGGATATTGGCAATCCGCGTTGGATATATTTTAGTTCCGTTAGTGAAAATTCTCTAGAATATCATCAAGAAATCGTACGATTTGCGCAAGAACATCCGGAGACAAAATTGGCTTTTCAGCCCGGAACTTTCCAAGTCAAACTCGGATACGAAACACTGAAAGAGGTTTACAAAATATCGGAAGTATTTTTCTGTAACAAAGAAGAAGCACGGCTGATATTAAAAACGAAGGAACAAAATGTGGCAAAGCTTGCCAAAGAAATGGTAGAAAGAGGACCTAAGATCGCAGCCATCACAAATGGTTCAAAAGGTGCTTATATGTACGACGGAGAACATGCTTGGTTCGTTCCACCCTACCCAAGCTCAAAACCACAGGTCGAGAGCACAGGTGCAGGAGACTCATTTTCAAGTACCTTCACAACAGCACTTGCGCTTGGCAAATCTCCCGAAGAAGCTCTTATGTGGGGACCTATAAACTCCATGTCCGTAGTACAACACATCGGTGCACAAGAAGGATTGCTCACTCGCGAAGAATTGGAAAAATATTTAGCGGAAAAACCGGAAAATTACGCAGTGCAAAAGATTGATATTTAAATAATTATCAAGGACGGACCTTGATATTGGAACCCTGCGGATATATAGACAAACTTGAGTATAATATAAAAGAAAAATCCGCGATCAGCATTAAGCATGATCGCGGATTTTAGGATGTGAATTGATGACTATCAATTCACAGATTAACTAATTGATTGGCGGGACAATTTCGGAGATAGTCCTCAACTGATCCCTTTTCTCCCGTGTAAATATTTTCAATATCCACACCAAATGAATAAAAAGAGGTGGTGCGACAGTAATATTCATCTTCGAAAGAATGAACCACGAATTCTCCTGTTGTTGAAGACATCGTACGAATCACCTTGACACTTCCTACTTTTGCAACATCAAAAACAGGGTCTTCAAAGTCCTCATATGAAAAAGCTACCGGTTCTACTTTATCATTTACCATAGCAGAAGCTATGGAAGCAATAAATCCTCCTTCATCTACCTCCATTTGAGGAAGTATATTCCCAACGTAAGTAACTCCCCAAAAAGCAACGAAGAGGAATGCACTTAGCATTGTAAGTGTAAACATCCCATCTATGAAATTTTTCATAAGATAAATTTTATTTATAAAAGATCTTATCATCATACTAGCCGCGACAGCTAGAATGTTTCTAGCCATACGACGTTTGCTATCATGATCTCTGCACGCCACAATACATTATATTATGACTTTTGTCAAACGCTGGAACCATTATGCTCCACATAAAAATTATTTAGCTTTTTGCAAGAACCTTGTCGACAGGCACATCCCACGGATTCACTTTCAACCTCTCTACCACCTGCTCTTCAAAACAAAGTCCGATGATCGGCTTTTTACCTTTAACGTCCGCCAAAAAACGGTCAAAGTAGCCGAGCCCCCTACCCTTGCGATTTCCTTTTTTATCAAATATCGTGCCCGGTACAAAGAAAATATCGATATTGCTCTTGTCTACTGTCCTGATCTTTTTGGGTTCCAAAATACCATACGTACCCAACCTAAGATCGTCCGATGAGATGATCTCGCTTATGCCAAGCGTTTTATTTTTTTCAATACTTATCGGCACAATCACTTCTTTTTCTTGCAAAAGAAGTTTCTCGATTATTCCAAGCGTTTGTACCTCATCATTTTTTGAGATAAATATAAAAACAGTGTCTTTGTCTTTACACAAACTTAAAACTTCCTCTTCAAATGTCATTCATTTATAGTACTAAAGACGAACCCAAAAACAAAACATGTCCACAAATAGGATCCTCCCGACAATATTATTCCTCTGTTTTTATAACCCGAAAAGAAATGATCAAATCAGTCCCCTTTCCTTTAATAGACTCAACTGATATTGTGCCGTTCATTTGTGTAACGATCTTCTTGGTGATCCAAAGTCCAAGACCTGTTCCACGAATATCCTCTGTCTCCTGTGAACGTACGCGATAAAAACGAGAGAATAGTTTTTGTTGTTCTTCTGCTGATATTCCAATCCCCGTATCGCTTACACGCATGGATAAAAGGCCTTTTTCAACATACGAGCTAACGGTCACACTTCCTGTTGGAGTATATTTCACTGCATTGCCGATAATGTTTATTAGAACTTGTTTAAGGCGATCAACATCCACTTTAATAGTAGCGGCGTCTTTTTTTTGATACGTAAGCTGCAACCCTTTTTCCTTTGCTGTATATTGAAGTGACTCCACGACCTCTTGTATATACGATCCGGGTTGTATATTTTTGAGATCGAAACTTAGTCTGCCTTGTTGTAATCGAGACACATCGAGAATGTCACCGATAAGTTTGTTTAGATTGGTAGCCGACTGTTCAATATTGCGTGTCATCTGCCGGTCACTCTCCGTAAGACGTTTAGAGTCACCAAGCATTTCAGTATATCCACGGATAATAGTAAGAGGGGTACGCAACTCATGTGCCGCCATAGAAATAAAATCATCTTTCATCTGATCCACTTCTTTAAGACGTTTGTACAATACCGCATAATCTATAACTTTTGCCTGACGAATAAGCAGTACACCGATCGCTGCCACGATAATCATAAGAAAATAATATGCGCTTTTTATTTTTTCTTTGAATAACTCATCAATATGTTCCAATGATATGTCCGTATACATTATACCCACAGTATTCGAGGAATCGTCCACGATAGAGCGGACAGCGTGCCAATGTCTGCCGTCATATTCTTTTGTTGGAAAAATAAGAGAGTCTCCGGAGAGAGCCATATTGTAATTAAAGTTTCTCCTTGAATCATCGTCAATTTTTCCTATCTCTTGGGTATCCAAGGAAGCAATGATCTGGTACTCACTTCCTATTTTCTTTAACACCTTAAGGTCAACGATTGTTTTATTTTGCTCTTTTATACCCTCGATCTGCTCTTGTAAAAGAGGTGAATCATCCATAAAAAGAGCCGCGAACCCCACAAAAACGTCTTGCATAAGTCCAATACGATCTTGCTCAAGACGCTCCTGATTGTCCATTGCCACTTTTAGGAATTTTTGACCGCTTAAAAGAAAAGAAACCGGAATAATAATGATCAGAAAAATAGTATAGATGATCTGCGGATTTCGACCAATAAACGAAATTCTTTTTCTAATATGTTCTACAGAAAATTTCTTCATAGTTTATTGTTGATGAGTGTCTATTCGTTTATTGTTCAACTGTGTCTGTCTTGCCCCCATAAACATAAACACTCCCCCGATAATAGCAACGATGAGAAGAATAATGAAATATAAATATTTCCCACTGAACACACTCAACTCTGTATCATCTCCGCCAAAAAGAACATCCGGCTCAATTGTCACAGCGGCTGCTTCTTTTACGAACGGAAGAGGTTTGCTTTTGGCGAAAATTTTTCCGGAATTGTCGGTAATGGCAACATGAATTTCGTGACTACCATCTTCCAGTTCTTTTTCAAGTACATAGCTCCAGTTGCCATTCTCATCTGCCTTTACTGTCACAATGACAGGTGTACTGAATATATATACCGTAACAAAACTGTTTGATGGAGCCGTTCCTTGAAATGATATCTTTTTTGCTTTTTCCGTACCATCGTCAGATATCTCTGTTTCCAATACGTTTATTTCCTCCGTGACAATAAGTTCCGGCTTTTCTTCTCCCGCGATCTTAGGATCTTCATATACGACATTGTCTTCAGTAACAACAGGATCTGTTCCTGTTGCGATCGGTTGACCCGAAGTAGCCACTGAAGATCCTGACAAAGGATCTTTTCCTAAAAGAAGTTCGGCGCCATCGACAATACCGTCACCATCAGTATCAGCTATATTAGGGTCTGTGTTGAAAATGTTAAGCTCATCATAATCGGACACCCCGTCACCATCACTGTCTTCATAAACACGCGAACCCACACGTTCCGCGAACATTCTTTCTTTTTCAAGACGTTTTTGTTCAAGCTCCTCTGTTTTATCGCCAATGATCTGTTCATTAAGTAATTTTTTATTTGAAACAAACTCTCGACATTCTTCATAGTGTATTGGATTACTACAATATGCATGAATGCTTTCAATGTCTTTTGTCTCACCGGGGCCTGTGCTTTGAAGAAGTGCTTCCTCCACTTTTATATCATCAACAAATTCAGTAATAGCCCTGATCTGATCTTCAATAATGATCGTCGTTGAAAATGCTTGGCATAATTCTTTGTTTGCATCCGCGCTTGAACAGTATATCTTACATTCAAGTTCCGTTTCACATTTTGCGGGCTCTGTTACTTTCTCCAAAACAGTCTTGATCTCGCTTGGTGAAACCATCTTGGGATCCTCTTTGAATATATCGTTCTCTTTTGCAAAAGCAATGCATTCTTCTTCATTGACGGGCTCAGAACAATACGCGTCACATTCTTCTTTGCTTTGGCATCCTCCCGGTCCTCCTTTCATTATTCTTTCCGCCTCTTCCGGTGACATAAACCCAACTTTTACGGCAAAATTGACACATTCCTCCGTATTTGCCGGATCGTCACAATATGCGTCACATTCTTCTTTGCTTTGACATCCTCCGGGTCCTTGCGTGATATCTTTTTCTATCATTAGGAGAACTGACTTTGCTTCTTCCGGTGACATAAACCCGGAATCTACAGCAAACTTAACACATTCTTCTCTGTTTGCCGGATCGTCACAATATACGTCACATTCTTCTTTGCTTTGACATCCTCCGGGTCCTTGCGTGATATCGTTTTCCGTTATCGTATAGATGATATCATCTTCGCTTGATATTGGTTTACATGTGTCATACTTGTCATCCCAATAATGACCAGGTTCACAATATTTATCATTGTAAACACAAGTATTGGTGTAACTATCCCAATGCTGATCGGTTCCGCAGGTATCCGTAGTGGAACACTCTGATGCCGAATTCACACATGCTCCGTCGTCGCAGATCACTGTGCCGTCGGGACAGCACCAGCCATTGTCAACGTTGGCACAGTAATCTCCTGTTGCACAGTAGTTGTCAACTCCGCAGGACTCTCCTGTCCCTCCGTCAACAACACATGAATTTGATGTGTCGTCCCAATAGTAGCCGGAATCGCAGGTTGTTCCGGTATCGTCACAGACACAATGATCAAGAGAAGTGTCCCAGTAGCAGCCGGTCTCGCATGTCTCATTGTAAACACAAGTATTGGTGT
>JAGLOS010000014.1 GCA_023137615.1 Minisyncoccota bacterium
CAAACCATAGCGGCGATCATTGTAGCTAAACGCGCGGGAATTAAAGAAAAAACATTAAGAACCATTCTTCGGCGGCTCTACACTTAAAAAAATTATTATGACAGCATCCTACAACATAGCGATCATAGGTCCCAAGACAATCATCTCCGGTTTCAAAGCGTTGGGGGTAATATCTTTTGATGCCGGAAACGCAGAGCAAGCACTTGAAATATTAAGGAAGATCAAAAAAGATATTGATGAAAATACTCTGGACACAAAGAAATTTGCTGTGGTCATTATTATAGAATCCATTGCCCGAGATATTCCCAAAGAAGAAATGAATAAGATATCAGACGGCGCATTACCGGCTATTGTGGAGTTGCCCGGACTTGAAAAGTCTCACGGAGCCGGTGTGGCAAAATTAAAGCGCTTAGCAGAAAAAGCGATCGGTTCCGATATTCTTGATTAGTTTTATTCCTCTGAATTAAAATCCCAACTTACCAACGGAAAACAAAACCCGCTTGTTCGGGTTGCCAAGTTTTTGGCATTATTCCTACTAATAACAATTTTTACTAATTTATTAATCAAAAACCATGAATCCAGAAGAAACCACAAGTAAAATAATTCGGGTCAGCGGACCGCTTGTCCAAGCTGATAATATGCGTGATGCAAAAATGTACGAAGTTGTTCGAGTATCTTCCGAAAAACTGCTCGGCGAGATAATTGAATTGAACGGAGACATCGCTTCTATTCAAGTTTACGAAGAAACAGCCGGGATCGGTCCCGGTGAAATTGTTGTCCGTACAGGAAAAACCATGTCCGCCATGCTCGCCCCCGGACTTCTTGAATCTATTTACGACGGGATACAGCGCCCTCTCAAACTTATTGAAAGCGAATCCGGAGATCATTTTATAGCACGCGGAATTGAAGTAGCCGGTATTGATCTGAAGAAAAAATGGGAATTTAAACCTCTCGCGCAAAAAGGAGATGTTGTTTCTGAAGGAAACTTTTTAGGTGAGGTACAAGAAACAACACTTATCGCCCACAAGATCATGGTTCCACCCGGAATTTCCGGCACTGTTAAAGAAATAAAAACTGGTGAATTCACTGTAAAAGAAACAGTTGCCGTAATTGAAACAAAAGATGGCGAGGAAAAAGAAATTCAAATGCTTCAATATTGGCCTATTAGACGTCCTCGTCCGGTAAAAAACAAAATATTTCCGGATCAGCCAATGGTTACGGGGGTTCGTACCATTGATACTCTTTTCCCTATTGCCAAAGGTGGCGCCGGATGTATTCCCGGACCTTTTGGCGCGGGAAAAACTGTAACCCAGCAAAGTATCGCCAAATATTGCGACGCGGAAGTTATCGTTTATATAGGATGTGGCGAACGCGGAAATGAAATGACCGAGGTGCTTGATGAATTTCCGAAACTTATTGACCCCAATACTGGTGAACCTCTCATGAAACGAACTGTGCTTATTGCCAACACTTCAAATATGCCGGTAGCGGCGCGAGAAGCGAGCGTTTATACCGGAATAACCATTGCGGAATATTATCGTGATATGGGCTATTCTGTGGCGCTAATGGCGGATTCTACCAGCCGTTGGGCAGAAGCGATGCGGGAAATTTCAGGAAGAATGGAAGAAATGCCTGGAGAAGAAGGATACCCGGCGTATCTTTCATCACGAACCGCGGAATTTTACGAACGCGCCGGACGAGCGAATCTTTTAGGATCTGAAAAAAGAATTGGAGCCCTTACTGTGATCGGCGCCGTTTCTCCTCCCGGTGGAGATTTATCCGAACCGGTTTCCCAAGCAACACTACGAGTTACTAAATGTTTCTGGGGATTGGACGGTGCGCTGGCTTACAAAAAACATTTTCCTTCTATCAATTGGCTTACTTCATATTCTCTTTATGTTGAAAATTTCAAAGACTATTGGACAAATAATATTGCTCCGGACTTCGCCCAAAATCGTGCTTTGACGATGAACATTCTTCAAGAAGAATCAAAACTGATGGAAATTGTCCGCTTGGTCGGAATGGAAGCTCTTTCTAACGAAGAAAAACTTACTTTGGAAATAGCGCGTTCCATTCGGGAAGATTATTTATTCCAAAACGCTTTTGACAAAGACGACGCTTATACCCCGCCACAAATACAATATGGCATATTAAAATCAATTTTAACGGTATATAAAGAAGGAAAAGCTGTTGTTTCAAAAGAAGATTTCAATTTTAACGAATTCAAAAAACTTGAAACCGTAAAAAACCTCCAGACTCTCAAAAATAAAAAAGATCCGGAAGAATTTAAATCTTTTCAAGATAAAGCCCACGAGGAGATCAGCTCTCTTTGTGTTGGAACAAGTGCTGATTAATAATTTGTCATTAAAAAATAATTATGCAGAAAGAATATAAAACAGTAGAATCAATTTCCGGTCCCCTTCTTGTCGTTACCGGAATTGAAGGAGTTAAATATGATGAACTTGTGGAGGTGGAAGTTCCGGGGGAAAATACGCCCCGTATAGGAAAAGTTCTTGATATTTCAAAGGACAAAGCGATCGTCCAGATGTTCTCGCCGACTACCGGAGTACAGACCCACAACACAAAAGTTCGTTTCCGCGGAGAAACATTCAAGCTTGGTGTATCAAAAGATATGCTCGGACGAGTTTTTTCCGGCGGAGGAAAAGTGTTGGATGGTGGACCGGAAATTATTCCCGAGAAAAAACTGGATATCGCCGGCGCGCCGATCAATCCATACAGCCGAGAATTCCCGAACGACTTTATCCAGACCGGAATTTCTTCAATTGATGTTATGAACACTCTTGTGCGCGGACAAAAACTTCCCATTTTCTCCGGAGCCGGACTTCCTCACAACAGGTTGGCGGCTCAGATCGCGCGACAAGCAAAAGTAACGACTGGCGAAGATTTTGCCATCGTTTTTGCGACCATGGGTGTTACGTTTGAAGAAGCGGAATATTTCAAAAAAGAAATTGAAAAAACCGGCGCTATGTCCCGATCAGTGCTATTTATGAATATCGCCGCTGATCCTGTTGTGGAACGTATCACTACGCCGCGTCTTGCTCTGACTGCAGCGGAATATCTTGCTTTTGAACATGATATGCATGTCTTGGTTATTTTGACTGACATGACCAATTACGCGGAAGCTCTGCGAGAAGTATCATCAGCGCGAAAAGAAGTTCCCGGACGACGTGGATATCCCGGATATCTCTACACCGACTTTGCCACTCTCTACGAGAGAGCCGGACGCGTCAAAGGGAAAAAAGGGACTATCACTCAAATTCCAATTCTTACCATGCCGGACGACGACAAAACTCACCCTATTCCAGATCTGACAGGATACATTACGGAAGGGCAATTCATCGTATCAAGAGACCTCAACACCAGAGGATTGTTCCCTCCTGTTGATGTGCAAGGTTCTCTTTCGCGATTATGGTCTGCCGGCGTAGGAGAAGGTAAAACCCGAGAAGACCACGCGCAGATCAAAGACCAACTCTTTGCGTCATATGCCCAAGGGAAAGAAGCTCGCGAACTGGCTGTGGTCTTGGGAGAATCATCACTTGATGATTCAGATCGCGCCCATTTGAAATTCGCGGATGAATTTGAAAAGCAATTCATCAACCAAGGTGAAACTACCGAGCGCGCAATAGAAGAATCTCTTGACCTGGGATGGAAACTTCTAAAAATGCTTCCTCGCGGAACTCTCAAACGAATAAAGCCGGAGATGATAGAAAAATATCTTAAAAGTTAGTTTGTAGCTGATAGCTTAGAGCTGATAGGTAAAAATATGAAAATAGAATCTTTTAAAGACCTAACTGTTTGGCAACGATCAATAGAACTGGTTAAAGAAGTGTACCAAGAAACAGCAAATCTTCCTCAATCAGAAATATATGGATTAACAAGTCAAATGAGAAGATGTGCTGTTTCTATTCCCTCAAATATCGCGGAAGGAAAGAAAAGAGGTACGAGAAAAGATTATGTTCATTTTTTACGTATTGCTAATGGTTCAGCTGCGGAACTTGAAACACAAAGTATCATCACAAAAGAGATATACAAACTTAACACATCTGAAATAGACTCGAAACTTGAAGAAGTACAAAAAATGTTAAGTGTTATGATCAAGAAATTAGAACAACCTAAAAGCTAACACCTATAACCTAAAAGCTATATTATGATCTTAAAAGTTACACCAACACGAATAACTCTCCTTAATCTCAAGAAAGAACTTGTAGTTGCGGAAAAAGGCTATAAATTGCTCAAAGACAAGAGAGACGGTCTTATGAAAAAATTCATAGAGATCATTAAGACCACTCGTTCTTTACGTGAATCGGTAGAGGAAGAGCTTGGCGACGCATTTATTTCCTATACAAAAGCGAACGCCCTTCTTAACGAAAAGGTTATTGACACCGCGTTTGTTCTTCCGAACACAACAACCAATTTGGACGTTGCAGTAAAAAACGTCATGTCGGTACCTATTCCCCAATTCAACATCAAAAAAGAAGGTTCCGCTTTTTGTTACGGAATGCTTGAAACAAACGGTGGAATTGATGACGCAATAGTAAAATTTGACAAAGTGTTCCCCGACATTATCAAACTCGCCGAACTTGAAAAATCTGCGGAAAATCTCGCCCAAGAAATTGAGAGAACCAGACGAAGAGTAAGCGCACTTGAAAATACCCGCATCCCCAACTTGAAAGACACGATACGTTTTATCACGGGGCAACTTGAAGAACGCGCTCGCGATGCCGTGGTATCAACCATGCGAGTCAAAGCAATGATCCTTTCAAAAGAAAAAGACGCAGAAGCTGCGAAAAGATAATCCTTTCTAGTTTCAAGAACAAAAAACATCACGTTCCCATGTGATGTTTTTTGTTCTAAATGAACAGATTGATAAAGAGAACAAGAAGACCTATAAAAACGAGTACCTCAACCATCATCATTTTCACATTAAAAATATGGTGCCGCAATATGCCATAACCCGCACCCCAAAAAAGCGGTACGTACGCCAGTGGTCCATAATAATTAAAATCTACATTTTGGAAAAGGGCAACAGGTAAAAATAAAAAGACCGGCAACAGAAAAAAAGTTGTCGCAAGACCCAGAATGACGGACATGTATCGTTTTTTATCTTCCCCCTGTGACCTTTTGTATCTTGAGACCAACACAATGATCGCTGAGAGCAATGACACTATGGAGAAGAAACCCCATATCGGCATAACTGGAAAAGTTGCGTGTTCCATGAAAACGATCTCATACGGAAGAGGTACCGGAACACCGCTTTGTAGGGTTGCATCCATGTCGATATCCCCCCATACAAAATATCCACTTACAATAAATAGAACACTTGCGACGGCAATGAAGATCTTCTTTCTTTTAGTTAAAAACAAATCCTTTTTTGGAAATACGCAAGCAAAAAATAGTATACATATTGTTAGTAAACTTGCCGACATCATAACAAATTTAATACCGATCAACGCATGGTATGGATCTATGAAAGAAAAAGAGAGAAAATTCGCAACATCCCACAACACAATGCTAAGTACAAGCGCAGTAAAAACTTTATTGGTCGCACTCTTATTGTCGTGCAAGTAAACCAATATGCCTGTAAAAAGAGCTACTGTGAGAAGAGCGGCATGAGTTATGATGATTGGAAGCTGTATGTCAAACATATATAAATTGTATCAAATTGACCACTTTTTACATAAAAGCCGCTACCAAACGGCAAAAAACTTTATAACATTTTAATATACTCTGATTGTGATAAACTGTATTATTTCTGTAAGTAAATAGTCTGTGTTGGATACGCCATGTCAATCCCCTCGAGTTCAAATGCTTCACGGATCTTGAAATTTATATCTTGTTGAATATCCATATATTGCGCATAGTCTCCCGTCTCTACATAATACACCGTTTCAAAGGTAAGAGCACAATCATCAAACGACTTAAAGTGTGCTCGATCAAATCGCGTGCACTCAACATTGTCAATGATCTCTTTTATCATACCCGACACCTTCTTTAACTTTTCCGTAGGAGTCTCGTAAGTAACCCCAAGAGAAAATGCAATACGGCGTTCCTCCATTTTTTTAAAGTTTTGCACTTGTGCCGAGGTAATTTCTTTATTCGAGATCACGATCTCTTCACCTTGGCTTGACTTGATCCGAGTTGTCTTAATACCAATTTTTTGAACAGTTCCTTTCTTGTCTCCTATGATAATAAAATCCCCGATCTGGAACGGCTTGTCAAACAAAATTGCGAATGAACTAAAAAGGTCTTCGAGGATATTCTGGAACGCAAATGCAATTGCAATACCCCCGATACCAAGACCTGCTACCAGTGCCGTCACATCAACACCAAGATTTGAAAGTATCATCAAAATCCCAACCGCCCACAATACGCCCTTGACCGCAGCTTTAACCATTCCCAATGCACCGCGTATACCGGCATCAGTGTCTTCTTTAAGTGTTTTTGTAAAAATATATTCAATAAGTATTTGCGTCGCAATGATCGCCTGATATATTACCCACACAATAAGCAAAACATCAAAAACTTTTTGGAGCGTCACGCTTAAGGTCAAAAACTGTACGGCAGTATAGACCGCAAGAAACGAATAAAATGGTGGGCGTAAACTTTTTACGATTTCAACAAGAGTATCATCAATATCAGTCTTGGTTTTTTTAGCAAGTAATCCAAGACGATATAAAACAACGATCTGAAATAATTTAAACACTGCAAGAAAAACAACCAACACACACACCGCCATGATATAATCGCCAATACTGTTATTAAACAATTCGTACTGCCACCACAGAGGTTCCTGTATTCCGAGTAAACCAAACACACTTATTCCTTGAGAGGTTGTTGCGCTGAACATAGTATGAAAAAATTATATTTATAAACCAATTACGAAAAAATTACTTCTTGTTGAGGACAATAAGAACCCGCGTTATAATCTCATCGAGTGTGTAATTTGCCTTGATCAAAAAATCAACAGCCCCAAGCTTCATAGCTCGGTCAATATCTTCTTTTTGACCTAAGTTACTAATAACCATAACCGGTATATCTTTTAGTTTATCGTCTTTTTTGATCTGACCAAGGATCTCAAACCCATCAACCCCCGGCAAAATAAGATCCAGTAGAATGATCTCCGGCTTTTTTTTCTTCAAGACATCAAATGCCTGTTCGGCGTCAATCGCACTGTCCACGTCAAAACCTTCATTGAACATTTTGCGTACAAAAAGTTCCCTTAAGAATTTATCATCTTCAACAACAAGTATCTTACATTTATTACCCCTTCTTGCTTCGGAAAACTTCTCTTTATTTGAGACATCTTTAGTTTCTTTGTCATCCAATTCAACAACGGTAGTGCTGTCTTCATCTTCCTCCCCACCACCAAACGAAACAGCGTTTGTGGAGCTTTCATTCAACACCTTTTCAACTTTCTCAAGAACTTCGTTTGGATCAAAAACGGCTTTGATGAGAAATTCTTTTGCACCGAGCTTCTTTGCTCGTTGCACTTCAACAGGTTGTCCCGAGTTTGAGATAACAATAACAGGAATTTTTTTAAGCTCGTCGTCTTGATTCATTTCCTCCATTACCTCCATACCACCTTTCCGCGGCATTAAAATATCCAAAAGAATAAGATCCGGCTTATCTTCAGCCATATGCTGCAATGCCTGTTCTCCATCTTCAACAGCTGACATAACGTATCCTTTCTGGAGAAGTTTCTCTTTGAGGACATCCCTAAGGACAACATCATCTTCGACGATAAGTATTTTTTTATTTCCCATACTACAAATATTGATAATTAAATTAATCTTAAAACAAATTAAACATTCTTAGTGTTTCCTGTACGGAATATACTTTTCTCAACTATACATCTTCTGATCGAGCTGCCTTTATCGGTATTTTTAGAATAAACATTGTCCCTTCGTCCTCTATTGATTCTACCGTTATTGAGCCCCCGTGTCTAGCAACGATATCTTTTACTATAAACAGTCCCAGCCCCGAACCGCCAACCTGCAATCGAATAACATTTCCCGCTCGGAAAAACTTAGTAAACATCATCTTTATCTGATCCTTTGGAATTCCAATACCTGTATCTTGTATCTGTATGACGATCATTTCGTCTTTTTTCTCCAAAGACACCCTAACAGTCCCTCCTTCATGTGTATATTTGATCGCATTACCAATAAGGTTATGGAGGGCAAGCTGTATCTTTGAAAAATCAAATACAAAAACAGGAACATTGTTTGGTTTTTCAAAAATAAGATCAATATTTCCTTTTTCGGCAAGTAGTCTAAATTCGTCAACAACATCAGTGATCGCAGCAACAATATCTCCCTCTTTGAACACATATCCGAAACGATCATCTTCAATACGCGCAACATTTAAAAGATCATTTACCAACGTGATCATTTTTTCATTGGTTTTGTACCCTTTATCAATAAGCTTACGTTGTGATGGACTTAACGAACCATAGTCACCATCAAGGATCATGCTCATCACCCACTTAACAGCCGATAAAGGTGTACGCAACTGATGTGCCGCAATGTTTATAAAATCACTTTTGCTTCGTGATATCTCTCTTTCTTTTGTAATGTCGCGTATAACTTTAATAAACCCATCTCTCTCTCCGGTATCTATATGGGTAAATGGAATGGTCACAACTTCTAACTCTTTTTTGACAGGATGTGTTATGACAAGCTCGTGAACACTTGCGTTCTCGCCAAATGTCTTTTTAGTGACCCTTCTCCCTTCTGTCGCAAGTACCGGGTATGATACGATCGCAAGATTCTTTTTTCTTTCATGATCTTTATCTTCAGGAAGCACTTTGATGCCAAGGACATCCTCTCTTTTCACATCAAGCATTTCTTCAGCTGCTGAATTTATTCTTCGCACTTGAAAGGAGCCGTCATACTCGATAAGACCTTGAGTAAGATTCTCAACGATCGTCTCAATGTGTTTTTTGGCTTGTTGCAACTCTTGAGTGGTATTTTCCACCTTTTTTGTAAGTTGTGTTTCTGTTTGCTTGATCGTCTGTACTTCCTCTTGTTGCAACTCTTCTTTTTTCGCAGACAACTCAACAAGATCATCGATCATAAGCTGTACACCGACAAGAAGCTCCGCGAATTCATCTTCCTCGTCTTCCGGCACATCAATTTTACTTGAGAAATCTCCCAACGCAGTCTTTCGTAAAACAGGTACTAACGTGGAAAGAACTTCTTTTGTGTGCGATCTGTAAGATTTCAATTCTTGTTCATTACTGAGATCATAGAAAGTAACAACACCATTTTCGCCACCGTCCATATTTATTCTTACCACCTGAACATTAACCGGTGTCTTTTTTGTTTGCGTTCGTACATAAACCTCTATCGGAGCATTATTTTTCACGAAATCACCATCAAATATGGCAAGAACTTTTTTTTGTAATACACCCTTGCTCTCCGAAGACTGTTCTTCAAAAGATGCTTCCAGTAGCTCTGTCACAGAAGACCCTACAATGTCGATCGAGTCCACATCAAGGACGGTACGCGCGACATTATTTATATACCCAACACGAAAATCTTTATCAAAGACAACAACGCCTTCTTTCAAAAAAGAAAATAGGGGTTCAATCTCTTCTTTTTTCATATACTCCATTAAAAATAAAATTTTCAGCCCATGCTAAAATTATATACATAATTATATCAGCGACCTTGCTAAAACAAAAATCTTATTGTGATCTCAACCACACCAAAGCATCTTTTTCTTCTTTAAAGACTCTTGAATTTTCCACCTTTGCCTTTTTGATAATAAAAGATGCTATAGTTTTTACAAAACGGCTTCCTCCAAACAATGCTGTTTTTGTAATCTTTGATTCCTGTAGGAGTTCAGCCCAATCCTTTCTGGCTGTTGCAGAAAAATGCCGTGCATTATTCATATCAACAACGATCAATGAAACAACATTATTACGCACAACAAGAAAACCGACTTCTTTCAATCTTGAAGCAAGATCTTCATCAACGACATTCCCTAAAGTATATCGAAGAACATCTTCTTCGATAGATACAACGGTCTTTTGAGTGTTTTTAGCCACACTATCCATGTTCTGTTTAATTATAGACCGTATATTAAATACTAAAAAGTGAATAACTAATTTTAAATTATGAGTAAAGTAATATGCCCAATTAAAAAACCGCCTTTGGGCGGTTTTATCGTGTCGGAGCGCCGGGATTCGAACCCGGAGTCGCTCGGTCCCAAACCGAGAATGTTAGCCGTTACACCACGCTCCGATATATCAATTTATACTGAGCTATTTTAACACAGAAATAAATAATTTCAATCAATTTCGCGCCGGCACCACATCTTTAATACATCTTATCTCCACTGTCTTTTCTTCCTTGTCGATAAATACAACCAAAACCCAAAAATCCCACTTTTCAAGCAACCTGTCTTTTTCAAGCAAATAAGTCTCGATGGCTCTGGAGAGTCTTCGTAATTTCTGTCGATGTACATTTTCTTCGGGTCGATATCCTCTGCTTCCATCAATGCTTTGTAAAACACTTTTTACTTCCACAAAACAAAGTCTTCCTCTTTTTTGGGCAACAACATCGATTTCACCATATTTCTTACGATAATTTCTGTCACAGATCTCAAATCCACGGTCCACAAGAAACTTACATGCAATACTTTCCCCCAAATTACCTGTACTGGTAGTATTTTTACTTTCCATACACACAATAATACCAATTTATACTCCCAACACACAGGAAATATCTAAATACAGCTATGGTTAGCTGTATTCTGTAAAATGTAGAACATCGTATCTGCATAAAGGACATGTCCTTTATGCACACAATCCACAAGGTTATCCACAGTTATCCCCTGTTTTACTTTGAATAACATGTTACCCACGTAAAAGAATGTTGACACTGTTAATAATTATTGGTGATAAATAGTGTTTTTTTATGTCTTTTACCATATTAAGCCGGTATACCATAAAGTGAAAGATGGAAGATTTATTCAAAAAAATTTCGCCCCAACTAATACACAGTGAGATTAAAAAAATAAAAAGTTGCACCAAATTTGATTTGTTGTAAAAAAATATCAATTGCGTATAATAGCTAATACCTGCGGGTATAGTTTAGTGGTATGACACGTCCTTGCCAAGGATGAGACGGGAGTTCGATTCTCCCTACCCGCACAAAACAAATAAAAAGAATGTCCCACATGGAACATTCTTTTTATTTGTTTTGTGATTATATACAAGCTTATTTAAAATACTCCAACACAACCTCCATTCCTTTCAAGTTTCTTTCCAATTCAGTTTCACGAGTTTCAAGCACAACCTCGAACGCAGGTATTCCATCTTCGCGGAGTGATGCAAGAAGGTCTCCCGTTATTTCATAATATGTCCATTCATCAATATGTTTGTAGTCAGCAGCTTTAGAGTAGAGTGCTGCTATATTGTGAGCAATGCCCACATCGTTATCCTCCACGCTTCCCGCTTGAGAATAAAACACAATGGTAATATCCGGGTTGATCGAGGTTATGAGACTGTTAAGAGCTATTGTTTCCGGCTCTGAAAGGGGCTTGTCCCCTCCCGCACCTTCGCTTGTACCACTGTCAGGATGGTAGGTATCCTCTTTCCAGTCATCAGTAGACCAATTGCGGTTTAGATCCACATCGTGTGCGTTGGTGCGTGTATTATTTGCAATACCATCAGGATTCACCACAGGAACAAATACAAGTTGTACATCCTCTAACACCCCACTCTCAACACCCAAATAATATTTCAAGAGCTTTGATACAATATCAAATGAATTGTACTCGGCACCGGCATGAATTCCTCCCACAACAAGAACCGTATTTTCACCTTCTCCAACCGAGAAAGAATACATCGGTCGGTTCTCAACAGATCGTCCGATCTCTTCTCCGCATATATTATATTCATCGACGAATTCTCCCCCGACACATTCGGAATCTTCTATAGAAGACATCTCTTCTGTTTCATCTGCAACTTCTTCGTCATTCAACTCATCCACGACATCTTGTGACTGCACAGCATCTTGTGTTTCATTTTCATACACAACACTGTCATCATTAAAAAACATCATGTAAACACCCACTCCTAGAATCAAAGTTCCTATTACTAAAATTATTTTTTTCATATTACTAACTTGTTACTTATAATATATCTTTTTCTGGTAATTTAATTATTTTCAAAATAATCAAACACAGCTTCAATTCCCTTTAAATTTCTTTCAAATTCTATTTCACGAGTTTCTAATTCAACCTCCATTGCGACAACCCCCTCTTCGCCCATATCTGTCACAAAATCTCCTGTTACTTCATAAGCCATCCATTCATCAATTTGTTTGTACTCAGCCGCAGTCGCATAAAGACCACCGATCTCATCTGCCGCTTCAACATCACTGTCCTCAACCGTACCTGCTTTGGAGTGCCACACAACAACAAGATCAGGATGTAATGATTGAATGTGATTATATAACGACAGCGTCTCTGGCTCTGAATATGGCGCAATACCACCACCACCTTCTACAATCCCAGATGACGGATGGTAAACATCTGTCTTCCAATTATCTGTTCCCCAATTGCGATTAAGGTTAATATTGTTTGCATTTGTATGTGTATTATTTGCCACACCGTCAACATTAAGTGTTGGAACAAAATACATGGACACAACTTCCGGAATAGATTTTGTAGAACTTGCGTAGTAATCGAGCATAGCTTCTGCAAGGTCAACTGTGTTTTGCTCCTTCCCTGTATGCAAACCTCCAACAAACAATAGTTTTATAGGTCCGTCACCAACCTTAAATGAATAAATAGGCCTATCTTCAACAGATCGTCCGATCTCTTCCCCACACATTTGATACTCATCTATATACACACCTTTTAAACATTTGTTTTCAACAACCAGTGGGACAACCTGATCTGTTTGCACCTGGTTATTTTTGTCTACAACATAATTAAATATAAACAAAGAACAGATGGCTACAACGATAAACGTGATGAGTATTATTACAGTTTTATTTTGTTTCATGGGTAAATTGTAACAAGGTATGAGAGTTGGTCAAATAGTAAAAACGCGGAACATAATTCCTCAACATATATAGAAATAACTACTATCACAAGAATTGAGTTCTCGAGATAGTTTTGTCGTCTCGAAAGGATATATTTAATCACCGTTTTGTCATTTCGAAATGTAGCATCAGCGGAGGGAGAAATCGCTTATACTTTTTAAGAAATCCACGGCTCGGATTGACACCCTCGCTGCACTGCTGTTTTCTAATTCGTTTCACTCACAAAAAAACAAGGTCGCGAATCCTGGCAGAAGACACAAAAATTAAAAAAACATCTCTTTCAGAGATGTTTTTTATTTTTGTGCCTCTGCCAGGATTCGAACCCAGAACAGCGGTTCCGAAGACCGATGTGATATCCATTTCACCACAGAGGCATTTCAATACTATACATTAAAGCATTCAAAAAATAAAGTATTTTCAACACAAACATTCGCAAAAAGTTCAAATATACATATAATATATTTATAATATTATGATTCACAAAAAACCATTCGAACAACCGATCTCTCAAGAGGTTTCACATGTAACACAGACACTCGAAGACGCGGGCTTCGAGGCATACCTTATTGGCGGCTGTGTCCGTGACATGCTTATAAACAGAAAACCAAAAGATTGGGACATTACCACCAACGCAACCCCTGAACAGATCATCGGGTTATTTGAAAAGACTTTCTACGAAAATGATTATGGCACTGTTGGCGTGGTAAACGAAGAAACCGAACACGAAGAACTTAAAGTGATCGAAGTCACCCCATACCGCCTTGAATCAGAATATGACGACAATCGCAGACCAAACAGCGTAAAATGGAGCGACAACCTCGAAAGTGACCTTCAGCGACGAGATTTTGCCATGAATGCTATCGCGTACAGTGTTTCACATAAAACACTGGTAGATTTATATAATGGCCAGAAAGATATCAAAGACAAGATGATCAGGACCGTTGGAGACCCCTATGACCGCTTCAATGAAGACGCGCTAAGAATTCTTCGTGCGATACGCCTTGCCGCAGAACTTGGTTTCACGATAAACACCCAAACACAGGAAGCTATCAAAAAAACCGCCCATACACTGAAAAACATTGCAACAGAGCGAATTCGTGATGAATTTATACGTATCATTGAATCAAAAGAACCAATGAGAGGTCTTATTATGGCACACGAGTTAGGTGTTTTACAATACGTAGCACCTGAGATCGAACAAGGAATTGGCGTAGAACAGAACGGTGACCATATCTACACCGTATGGGAACATAATCTCCGAGCATTGCAACATGCGGCAAACCGCGATTTTGCTCTTGACGTCCGAATCGCGGCGTTGTTTCACGACGTATCAAAACCGGAAACGCGACGATCCTTAAAAGAAAAAAATAAATATACATTTTACGGACATGATGTTGTTGGGAGTCGTGTTACACGTGAAACAATGCAACGTCTCAAGTTTCCCAAAAAAACAACTCTTGAGGTAAGCAATCTGGTAAGATATCATATGTTTTTCTCGGATATAGATAAAATTACCCTTTCTGCGGTTCGTAGAATAGTACGTAATGTTGGTCCGGAAAACGTTTGGAAACTTATGGATGTGCGAGCATGTGATCGTATTGGTATGGGATGTCCCAAAGAAGCCCCCTATCGCCTGCGTAAATATGAGTCAATGATCGAAGAAGCAATGCGTGCCCCTGTGTCTGTACAAATGCTAAAAATTGATGGTGCGAAGATCATGGAAGTTACACAAGAAACACCGGGACCAAAGATCGGTCATATTCTTCATGCTTTATTTGAAGAAACAGCAGATAACCCGGAAAATAACAATGAGATGTTTCTCGTGAAACGGGCTCAAGAACTCACCGTATTACCAAAAAACGAACTTGAAGAGCTTTCTACAAAAGGAAAAGAAAAGAGAGGAATAAAGGAAGAAGAAGAGCTTTTCGAGATCAGAAAGCGTCATCACGTAAAATAGACGTTTCACGGGAAACAAAATACACAAAAACGTTTCACGTGAAACGTTTTCATTGCCCTGAATTTTATAAAGGACATTTCGTATTCATATAAGACATTTTATGCTTAACAATGTTTCACGTGAAACATCTATTGTGGCCTCCTTGCTATTAATTATGTTTCACGGGAAACATAATTCGTTTGTAATCAAAGAGAGATGAGGTGGAGAACGTCACTTTGCCATCTCATCTCCTATTTTGTCATCTCGACGATAGTCTCCCGATCTGTTCAAGAGCGATAGCGATTGAATACAGATCGCAGTGCAGCGAGGGTGTCAACCCGAGTCGTGAGAGATCCCTTATACTTTGTTATACATCGCAGGCTAACCCTCGTAGCTTTGCTGTGCCTCGCACAGTAAAATATGCACTTTGCAGTAAATTTAACTTTTTGTCAGCTATTATTGTCTTTTCCATGTTTCCCGTGCGACATTAGTTACTTAGGAGTGAAACGACTTAGTAACTAAGAAGTGCGCTTGTTGTGAAACATCTTATGTATATCTTTGAGGTGTTTGTCTGTCACGTGAGTGTATACTTGTGTTGTGCTAATGTCAGAATGTCCCAACATTGCCTGCACAGAACGAATATCCGCACCATTTTGCAAGAGATCCGTGGCAAAACTATGCCTTATAACATGCGGAGTTACCTTTTTGGTAATTCCCGCCTTAATTGCATAGTGTTTCACGATCCTTTCTATTGAACGTGTAGTGAGTCTGTGAGAATTTTCAGCGTCTTCTTGAGTATTTATAGCGCTTAAACTAATGAATAACGCCTCATCTGTGTCATCTCGGGCTTTTAAATACTCTTTTATTGCTACTTTTGCTTCGTTTGAAAGAAATACCACCCTTATTTTCTCTCCTTTTCCTCGGATCGAGAATTCATCCTTTTCCATATCCAAATACCTGGACAATGAACAAAGCTCGGAAACACGTAATCCTGTTGAAAACAACAGCTCCAGTATAGCCCGATCACGCAAACTTTTTATATCTTGACCTTCGGGGGCTTCTATTAAGCGCTTCAGTTCAGATTCGGATATCATATCAATACTCCGCTGTGATACTTTGGCAAGTTCTATCTTGTCCGGTAAAAATGATGCTACATCTCTCTTTAATAGATATTTTAGAAATACACGAAGTGCAATAAGGTAATAATTTTGTGTTTTTTTCTTCAATGTTTCACGTGAAACATTTTTCCCGGGTACTTCTTGTCTGTTAAGCCATAGTCTAAAACTTCGAACTTTTTCCTCTGTTATTTCATTAGGTTTTGTGATATTTGCATACTCAAAAAACCTAATTAAGTAACGATTATAATTTTCTACGGTTTTAAGACTCCTACCTCTTTCAATCTCAAGATATTCTAAAAATTCCTGTTTTAGCTGTTGTATTTCAGTTTTTTTCATAAAATATCTCTAAACACATTGCCTCGCGGAAATTTTGTCATTCCGACAACACTTTCTTACTTAAACGTAGTTTTTGTTATTCCGACTTTAATAGACAATGTCGCACAATATAATTATATAATACCGATCCTTGTATTACCAGAGGTTTTTAGGTTGTAGGTGTTAGGTTTTAGGTTGTAAGTTGAAGATTAAAGAAAATGTGCAAAGCACATTTTCTTCCCTAAAACCTAACTTCAGCTTGCACCACAAGGCACTGCGGTTTGTACCCAATCACTGCGTTCTTGGACAAACACTTGCATTTTTTATAATATGTGCTAGAATGTTCCACATGTTAACAAAAAGAAAAAAGGGGGCTGCGATCAAAACAGGGCAGCGTCATGATAAAGACACCGGCTCTGCTGAGGTTCAGATATCTTTGCTTACAAAACGTATCAATGATCTGGCAGCACACCTGAAGTCTAATCATAAAGACAAACATTCAAGACGGGGGCTCCTGCAATTGGTTGCCGATCGTCATTCTCTTGTTCGATATTTGAGAAAAAAAGATGAGAAAAGTCTTAAAACCATTGCCAAGAAAATTGGCATCAAAGCATAACTTTTTTTACATCCGAATGATCGCCCGTGCAACGGGTGATTATTTGTTTTAATGGATTATTAGCAAAGTCCGCAATAAAATGCGGCAAAATCATTTTTAATAACACACTATAAGAATAAAAAGTTTTTGTTCTTATATCTTTTTTATAAAACATATATTATGACAGTTATAAAACACAGGGAGCAACGCGTCGGCGTTTTCATTGACGCCCAAAATCTCTACCATAGTGCAAAAAATTTATACAAAACACGAGTCAACTTCGCGGGAATCCTTGAGTCAGCGGTGGAAGGCAGGCATCTGGTTCGTGCTATTGCGTATGTAATTACCACAGAAAGCGGGGAAGAGAAAGGGTTTTTTGAGGCACTGGAAAATATGGGAATAGAAACAAAAACAAAAGACTTGCAGATATTCTTTGGTGGTGCAAAAAAAGCAGACTGGGATGTTGGAATTGCAATAGACGCAATTCGTCTTGCGTCAAAGCTCGATACAGTGGTTCTTGCGTCCGGAGACGGTGACTTTATACCTCTTGTTGAATACCTAAAAAACATGGGGGTGCAAGTAGAGGTTCTTTCTTTTGGAAAATCATCCTCTGCAAAACTCATTGAGATCTCTGATGATTTTGTAGATCTTGATGAAGAACCAAAAAAATATCTCATTTATAATTTCAAGAAGAAATCTTCTGTAAAAGACAAGAAGTGAGTTAGGTTTTAGGTTAGAGGTTTTAGGTTTTAGGGAAAACGCGCGCAAGCGCGTTTTCCTATTGATTTATAATTCTTGATTCCATTTTCATTGATAAATACCCTGAATCTGCTAGACTGAACATTGGTTGATACATATTTTATTCATTAAATAAATCAGTTTGGTCAACAGATCATAGTGTTGAAATACAACCTTTCGATACTAGAATCTGGTGATCAAACCATAAACACTCATGCAAAAAAAAGAGTATTCAATAGAGATCGGAGGACAAACACTTACCGCCGAGTTTTCGGACTTGGCAGAGAGGACAAATGGTTCGGTAATTTTACGCTACGGCAACACAGTACTACTTGCAACCGCAGTAATGTCACCTGAAGCAAAAGAGGGGATGAACTGGTTTCCTCTCACAGTAGATTACGAAGAAAAGTTTTACGCCGCAGGTCAGATCCTTGGGAGTCGCTTTATGCGAAGAGAGGGACGACCGAGCGATGAGGCAGTCCTTACAGGGCGCGTTATTGACCGAACAATACGCCCACTTTTCGATCAGTCCTCTCGAAACGAAATTCAGATCATAGCTACCGTACTTTCGATCGACGAGTACGATCCTGACATACTGGCGGTAAATGCCGCTTCACTGGCACTTGCCACATCGGATATACCCTGGGCGGGACCGGCAAGCGCAGTACGCATCGTAAAACATGTTGGGAACGACGAATTCAAAGTAAATCCAAAATACGATGAACGCACAGAGGAAGATGTGGAAATAGACCTTGTGGCATGTGGTAAAGATGGAAACATCAACATGATCGAGATCGCTTCAAAAGAGGTCTCTGAAGAAATTGTCACAAAAGCATTCGCAAAAGCATCGGAAGAGATCGAAAAATTCCAGGAATTTCAGAAAATGATCGTCGCGAAAATAGGAAAAGAAAAGAAAGTATCGGAAAAACAAGAACTTGCCGCTGACGCAAAAGAATTATTCACAAAAGAGATCGTACCGAAACTTGATGAAATGGTATTTAGTGGACCGGGAAATACCAATATTTACGCACTCAAAGGCACGTGGAAAAAATTATATAAAGAAAAACTCCCGGAAGGAGAACAGAGCTCACTTGCCGCTGACTATTATGAAGACGCTGTTAACGACCTTCTTCACAATGAGGCGATCAAAAATGATCGGCGCTCAGATGGTCGAGCGACAGATGTTGTTCGAGGGATATACACCCAAGCCGGCGGCCTTTCGGACACTGTACACGGCTCGGGCACATTCTATCGAGGAGGCACTCATGTCCTCTCCGTACTTACTCTAGGCGGTCCGGACGATTCACTTCTTCTAAATAGCATCGAATCCCCTGATACAAAGAAACATTATATGCATCATTACAACTTTCCACCGTTCTCAGTAGGCGAGACGGGGCGCATGGGCGGGATGAATCGCCGAGCGATCGGACACGGCGCACTTGCGGAAAAAGCTCTTGTTCCTGTCTTACCATCAAAAGAAGAATTCCCATATACGATCCGTATTGTATCCGAATCAATGGCATCGAACGGGTCAACGTCTATGGCAAGCGCATGCGGAAGCACGCTCGCGCTTATGGATGCCGGCGTACCGATCTCAGCCCCGGTCGCGGGTATTGCAATGGGACTTATGATGAAAGACGAAAATACTTACAAGATCCTTACTGACATCCAAGGTCCTGAAGATCATCATGGAGATATGGACTTCAAAGTAGCCGGTACAAGAAAAGGAATTACAGCGATCCAAATGGATGTTAAAGTCGATGGGGTGCCTGTTAAAATTCTTACTGAAGCCATGACAGACGCAAAAAAAGCGCGTGAACATATCATAGACAAAATAGAAGAGGTTATTGAGAAACCACGAGCGACCCTCAAACCAACGGCACCGCAAATACTTAGTACCACGATCAAACCGGAACAGATCGGTATGGTCATCGGCTCAGGAGGCAAAACCATCAAAGAGATCCAAGAAACCACCGGCGCCGAACTCTCCATTGATGATGATGGAATTGTATACGCCACAGGGAAAGATGGCTCCGCAGCAAAAGCGATCGAACTGGTGGAAGCTATCACGCATGAATATAAGGTGGGGGAGAAATTCGAAGGACCTGTCACCAAAATATTTGACTTTGGTGCATTGGTAGAAATAGGACATAAAACGGAAGGGTTGGTGCACGTATCAGAGATCGCACCGTTTCGTATAAACAAAGTCACCGATGTACTT
>JAGLOS010000015.1 GCA_023137615.1 Minisyncoccota bacterium
AGCGAGATGTTCAAGTATCATTTTCACCGACGGCGCGTTTCCATACATATATTTACGGCACCGCAACATGTCATTCAAAATGTCTTTGTTCTTTGAAAGACTTTTGGGGTTTTTGTCTTTAAAAAATTCTTCAAGAGCATCCAAAAATTCAAGGGTTATTGCTTTGTCTTTCTTTTCAATAATAGGCGCTATTCTTTCAAGACGTTTTTGTATGTTATCCGAAAGAAATTCTAGTATATTATCATTCTTCTGAACAAGATCATCTTTAGATGCTACGACAAAAAGACGCGACCTCAACGTCGGTAAAAGCACGTCTGCACTTGGCGTAATAATAAAGAAATGAACATTTTCCGCCGGCTCCTCAAATACTTTAAGCAACATATTTTGAGCTTCGTGAGTAAAAAATCTGGTTGTAAGAATAAAAATGCGCTTGGTTCCCGTCACCGGCTTGCTTGATTGTAATTTACGAAGTTCTCTTCCGTCATCAATACCAAACTTGTCAAATATCCTATTCCAAACATCAGGATTGCTTTTTGTTATGATACCAAGATCATTTTCAATAAATGAGATCAGTCTTTTGTGTACGGTATTTCCGCCTCCTTCAACAAGATATGCATGGTGGAGTTGTTTTGTCTTACGATACGACTCGAAAATAATTTCCATAGTGATTTTAGTTTGTAGTTGGTAGTTTTTAGTTGTTAGTTACTAGTAAAATTTTGCTTTGCAAAATTTTTGTCTAAAAACTACAAATTAGTAACTAGTAACTAATTTACCTCTTTGCAATAATACTCTTCTTGTATACATCCAAATGTTCAAGAGCTATCCCCGTACCTTTGGCGACACAGCAAGGTGCATCATCGGCAAGTTTTGCTTTCACCCCTGTTCGCCGATATACCAACTCCGGTAAATTCCGTAGCTGCGATGAACCGCCTGTCATAATAATACCTTGATCTATAATATCCGCTGAAAGTTCCGGCGGTGTTTCTTGGAGTACATCTTTGATCGCTTTGATCATCTCACGCAATTCTTTGTCGATCGCTTTTACTATCTCATTAGTAGATACTTGAGCGGTCCGTGGTAATCCCGCAATATAGTCCCGCCCTTTTATCGACATTGAGAGTTCTTCATCAAGCGGTACCGCAGAAGCAACTTTTATTTTTATTTGTTCCGCTGTTTTATCACCGATCGCGAGGTTAAAAGTTTTTTTGATATAATCCGCTATCGCATGATCAAGCTTGTTTCCCGCACATTTCATGGAAGTTGATGCCACAATACCACCCAGAGAGATAACCGCTACATCGGTCGTACCACCTCCAATATCTACGATCATGTGCCCTCTCGCTTCATGGATCGGAATTCCCGCTCCGATGGCACCCAAGATCGGCTCTTTTACCACATATGCATTTTTCGCTCCAGCCTTTATTGTTGCCTCGACAACCGCCCGACGCTCCGTGGAAGACACACCGGCAGGTACAGAAACCATTACCTCGGGTTTGAAAATATTCCATTTACCCAACGCTTTATCAATATGATACCGAAGCATCGCCTCAGTTACACGATAATCAGCTATCACACCGTCTTTCATTGGACGATATGCAATAATACTCTCCGGAGTTCGCCCGATCATCTCTTTTGCTTCAAGACCAACCGCAAGGATCTTGTTGTCTTGTTCAGACACAGCAACAACAGAAGGTTCATTCTGTACAACCCCTTTTCCCGGAACAAACACCAACGTATTTGCCGTTCCCAAGTCTATTCCCAATTTTCGTGTAAACATTCCCATATTTTGACCCTATAATTAACTTGTCATACATATACTACCTAAAAAAAACGTTTCAGTAAACGCCTCATCAAAAAGCACAGAAAGTCACGTTCAATTTTCTCTTTTGAAAGATCGTTATAAAAACCATAGATATCATTGACCTCAACTGCCCATCAAAAGATCTATCTCATCAATTTTCCCCGAACAGATATTCATCTATATTACGCCTCTTCAGATCCAATGGTGCTGCATCCGGAATATGAACTTCAACTGGAATACCGTAATCTGGGAACACGATATCCGCATCAATAGAAACGGTAAATAGTGCCTCGTTAATCTCAAACCTTTCTACGTGTAATAACATTTGTATTTTTTGAAACAATAGATGGGTTTTATCAACCCGCACACTAAATGTTGTCTCTTCCAAAATTTCTACCAAAGCATTCCATTTGGGGCTCGCAAATAAAGAAAGAACCTTGTCTTCTGTCTTCTCTAACAACTCATCTTGTGACACCGCAGTGTGTTTAGCTTGGAATATCTTCCGTACAAGAAATTCCCAATCTGATCTTGTCAGTTTTATTCTGTAATGATAATCTGTTTCCCAATCTTCATCTACTGAAACAAAGGTACAGTTTATCATATCCACCGTTTCCGGATCATCCAAAAATTGCCGTATCATATCACTAAATTCATTTTGATAGAGCTTGTTTGTCTCTGTAAGTTCGTCAATATTGATTCCCGTGTTTCTTAACATTTCATATACATCAACAGAAAACCACTTTCCGATGTACTCAGGATCATCGGATTCACCGTTATCCTGTATTTGAATATACAGCGCACCATCTGCAAATATTCCATCGACAACGGTTTTTATATCAAATGAAGAAGATGCTGACATGCCCTGCATACTCATATCGATAGTACCTTCTCCAAGTAAATTTTCTGTTGTGTCGATATCAATATCATACGAAATGACCCAAATCATTTGTATAACTTCGGTAATATCCGCGTCGAGCTTGTCTTCTTTGATAATATCTGTAGATAATGCGGAAAATTCTTCCACCTCAGTACTTAACACTCCGTTTGCAATTAAATATTTTTTAGGCACTTCAACTTCTCCGGCAAACCGCACACTACCCTCTTGAGTAAAAGAAGTAGTATTATTATAATTTTCCAAAACCACCATTAAGACATCGTGCGGTGTTTTTTCTTTGCTGTCTTTGTTAAGTGAATAATATCCAAAAACAACACCTCCAATAACAATTATGATCAATATCGCAAATGTCATAATACATAACACCTTATGTTTCCTTTTCGTGTCTTTTTTGGTTTTGGTTGCTGCTACAGCTGCGTCCTCTTTTCTATCTTTCTTTTCGTCTTTCGTTGTTTCTTTATTTACAGCAGGATTAGATACGATCGTATTGGTCGTATTGATATCCTTTCCTTCTTTAGCAACAATAGCAAAGGCCTCAGCAATATCATCGGTACTCCAACCACCTTGCATCTTTAGTGTCTTGATTATATCTTTGTGACTATCTTTAATAGCACGCCGACTTTTTATATATGCTAATAGTTCTTTTGTGATCATATATTACAAAAATAACAAATTAAACCTCAAAGCAAACCCTATGGGTTCCACTCCACTGTTGGTTATCTTTCTTTGCTTTATTCTATTATACAAAATAATATAAAAATCTTCTTCCTCTTGAGCAAAACTTCTCCACAAAAACCACTTCTCACCCTCAAACCTCCTTGGACACTCGTTGGATATCTACTCCGATCTTTTGGAGTCTTTTTTCCACAAACTCATAACCACGATCAATATTGTAAATATCGTGCACAACGGATTCCCCTTTCGCTACGATCGCGGCAAGAACAAAAGCAAGCCCTGCACGAAGATCGGGACTTACGAGATTTCGCGCATGAAGAGATGTCGGACCTTTGACCAACATCCTGTGCGGATCCATTGGTGTAATGTCAGCGCCCATTCCTTCAAGCGACTCCGCATATGCCAATCGCCCCTCAAAGATCGTCTCGTGCACCATACTCTCTCCTTTAACTTGTGTTAAAAATACCGCCATCGGAGCTTGCAGATCTGTTGGAAAACCCGGGTATTCATGTGTCTTTATATTTACAGCACGGTAAACATTCTTTTTCTTGGGGTTATGTTTTATGCGCAGTGTCCTTTTCCCTATCTCAATATCAACACCACAACGGGAAAGAACATCCGTTACCGCTTCAAGGTGTATCGGATCACATTTGGTCACCGTAATATCTTTTGCGGTAAGCGCTGCAAGTATCAAGAAACTTCCCGCCTCGATCCGATCAGACATTGTCACATACGCCTTTTTCTTTGATCTGAGCAGCCCTCCACCTTTGATCGTGATCGTCGGGGTTCCAGCGCCCGATATCTTAGCGCCACACATATTGAGATATTCGGCCATGTACGCGATCTCAGGTTCGAGCGCAGCATTTTTGATCACAGTCGTACCTTGTGCCAGTACACTCGCCATCATTATCGTTTCTGTTACGGTGACACTCGGTGCTGGAAGAAAAAGTGTTGTGCCGACAAGCTTTCCGTTTTTCGCTTCAATAACATATTCATTTTCTTTTGTATATACTGTCGCGCCCATCTTTTCAAAGCTCTGCAGAAAAAAATCAATTGGTCGAGCTCCGATCACACAACCCCCGGGGTGCGGAAATACCACTCTGCCCTCGCGAGCCAAAAGCGGTCCGGTCACCACCACAGAGGAACGGATCTTTTTCGCGATCTCCGGTGACAACACGGTGTTGACGGAATTTTTAACAAATATGTCGTATGTATTCTTTCCCATTTTTTCAACAGACACACCCATGTCAGAAAGTAGATCGGCAATCCTTTGGATGTCTTCGATCTCGGGAACATTTTTAAGAGTTAGTTTGTCAGAAAAAAGAAGAGATGCTGCCATCATTTTCAGCGCAGCATTTTTTGCCCCGCCGACCTCTATTTCCCCCTTAAGGGTCTTCTTTCCCTCAAGTCCTTTTATATTAAACATATCAGTTTTCATAATACTAATAATAGGTTGTTTTGTGCTTTTTTACAAATGTGCATAAAAAGATGTCTGGAAAGCCATTTCTTTGACTTTTAAGCACCTTTTTGTAACTATATAACTATGAACGCGAGAGAAAAGGTGCACCAAAAAAGACCCTCCTCTTTCAAGCTGTATCTGATCGCTCTCTTATGATAATTAATTTGTAAACCAATGAAAATTGTAACCGTTATACCATTATCCAAAGGAGTCTTTAAAGACCAATTATCTTACTTCACATCCTCTGAGGTTTCTGTTGGCTCTCTTGTCACCGTACCCATCCGAAAAAAGATGATACACGCCCTTGTCACAAACATCACAGATGCACAAACGATCAAAGCTCAGGTGAAATCCGCACCTTTTAGCATTAAAAAAATAGAAAAGGTACGATCGTCTCCGATCTTTTCTGAAGATTTTATGAAAGTGGCGCAAAAAACAGCAGATTATTTTGCGACAACACCGGGAGCTGTTATAGAGTCAGTGATCCCAAAAAGTATCCTTGAGGCATACGGCAACAACGACCTGCCAAAAACGAATCGCGTCGCAACAAGAAAAAACGATTCACTTAAAAACGAACCGTATATTTTTCAATCAAACGATAATGAAAGAATGTCAACTTATAAAAGTTTTATACGTGAATCATTCGCGAAACAAAATTCCGTGTTCTTCTGCCTCCCCTCAGCCCAAAAAATAGAGCATGTTTACAATATGCTTGAAAAAGGAATAGCTTCTTATACGTATGTACTCCACAGCAAACTCCCAAAGAAAGAGATCGTAACAACATGGAAAAAAGTATTGACTTCAAAACATCCGGTTCTCATAATCGCTACGGGAAATTTCCTCGCAATACCCAGAAATGATATCGGTGCGATCATACTCGACTTTGAAAACTCGACGGGGTACAAAATGATACAACGACCCTTTATTGATTACCGTATCTTCGTTGAAAAATACGCAGAACAAACAAAGATCAAACTCGTTTTTGGAGATGTATTTTTACGAGTAGAAACACTCGAAAGAGAAAAGGGGAAAGAATTCATTGCTTTCGCACCGCTTAAATTTCGTATGCTGCAACAATCCCGACAACATATGGTCGATATGGAAAAACAAGAAACAGACGAGACTAAAAAAACTTTTACTATTTTAAGCAAAGACCTCAATGATCTCATTGAATACACCAAAGAAAACAATGAACACTTGCTCCTTCTAACTTCCAGACGAGGACTAAACCCGGTCACGCTCTGTGGAGACTGCGGCACGCTCGTTCGGTGCGCAAGTTGCAGCGCACCAATGACTTTACATAAAAAAGATTCCAAACAAATATTCATTTGCCACAAATGCGGCAGCAGAAAAACAGCGAAGGTAACGTGTGAAAACTGTGGAAGCTGGAAACTTGTACCACTTGGCATCGGGTCACAACTGACCGAAAAAGAAGTAGTCGAGACACATCCCGATGCAAAAGTATTTCGTCTCGACAGCGACAATGCAACAACCCATAAAAGAGCCGCGACCATTGCATCTGATTTCAAAAATACCCCCGGAAGCATTCTCATCGGGACAGAAATGGCGCTCTCCTACATGCCTGCATCGATCGACAATGTCGCCGTAGTAAGCATTGATTCACTTTTTGCACTTCCTGATTTTCGCGGAAACGAAAGGATCTTTAATCTCTTGCTCCGACTATACAACAAAGCAACCAAGAATTTTGTCATCCAAACACGAAATGCCGACGCAATGATATTTGAATATTTAATAAAAGGAAATCTGATGGACTTTTATCGCAACGAGATTGCCGAGAGGAAAGACCTCGATTATCCTCCATTCAAGACATTCATCAAAATAACTTTAGAAGGTAAAAAAGAGACTGTCACCCAAGAAATGAAAAAGCTCACCAAAGAGCTTTCACAATACGACGCACTGGCTTTTCCCGCATTTATTCAAAAAATAAAGGGCAAGTACCGAATGCATATGCTTATAAAATTGAACAAACAACACTGGGTTGACAAAAAACTCCTTCTGGTCCTTCGTTCACTTCCTCCTTCTTTTAATATCAATGTTGACCCTGAAAATTTACTTTAAGTTGAGATTAAAACAAAAATAACTTTAAAATTATAAAAAACTGTTATAATCAAAATATGATAAAAGTTATTCAAATAGGAGACCCCGTTCTGCGAACGATCGCGAAAGAGATTCTCATTGACAAAATTACGTCATCGGAGACACAGAAAGTCATAAAAGACATGAAACAAGCGCTTGCCGAGAACGAAGACGGTATTGCGATCGCCGCTCCACAAATAGGAGTGTCTTTGCGCATTTTCATCATATCAAGACGCTTTTTTTTGTTGGATGAAGAAGGGAAACTTCTCCCGGAAATAACATCCGATGATCTTGCCAAGCATAAAGACCTTGTTTTTATCAATCCTAAAATAACGAATAGGTCTAAAAAAACTCAATGGCTTACCGAAGGATGCCTTAGCGTACGTGGTGTCTACGGAAAAGTGAAACGCTCGGAAAAAGTGACGATCAAAGCGGTTGATGAAAATGGTAAATTATTCACACGAGGAGCAAGTGGTCTTCTGGCACAGACAATCCAACATGAGAATGACCATCTTAATGGCATTTTGTTTTGCGACAAAGCAAAAGATCTGGAGGAAATAGATATGTCTAACGACAAAAATACTGCCTGAACTATTTCGCATTTTCCTTTATCACCCACACACAACTCATTGTCGTTGTTTACAAAATTTTTATAGTATCAAAAAATACCAAGGACCATCCTTGGTATTTCTTTTCAAACCTGTCTACAAATTTTGATATATCCTAATTATTTCTATCTTCAAAATCTTCTTTTTTCTTTTCTTTTATTCTCTGAAAGATCAAATAAACAAGAATTACGAGAAAACTTCCCCAAAATAACAATGCGATCATGTCTCCTGTCATAATATTTGATGATAATTAATATTAATTAAGTTTTACCGCCGTGCCATAAACCAACATCTCCGATGCCCCTTGAGTGATCATTGACGTATGCATTCGCACATTTATTACAGCATCAGCCCCCATCTTTTGGGCATCTTCTTGCATACGTTGCATTGCCTGCTCACGTGACTCTGCCTGCAATTTAGTGTATTCTTTGATCTCGCCACCAACTAAATTTTTAATTCCGGCAAAAATATCTCGTCCAACATTACGCGCCCGCACGGTACTACCGCGCGAAATTCCTAAAATTTGAGTTATTTGTTTCCCCGGAATTTGTTCTCCTGTTGTAATGATCATAGTATTTTTATTTACATCTTGAATGCAAAATAGCTTTTGATGCAACTTTCGCACTCAAGGTTGCTAATTAATAATGTCTTTGATTATATTTATATGCGAACCTTATTGTTAAATAGTATCATAACTGTATAATTCAAGCTATCTATGAACAAAAACATTTCAGACTTAAATATCGCCTTTTTTGGCAGCCCTCAAATTGCGGTGTGTGTTCTTGATACTCTCAAAGAAAACGGAATAATTCCTAGTCTTATTATCACCCAACCGGATAAACCAGCGGGACGAAAATTAAAACTCACCCCACCGGAAGCAAAAGTTTGGGCAGAGAAAAAAAACGTTTCTGTTTTTCAACCAGAAACATTAAAAGATAAAAATGTTATCCAAGCTATTACTGACGAAGGTCCGTGGGACATCTTTATCGTTGTCGCCTATGGAAAAATAATACCAAGGGCGGTCCTTGGTATTCCCAAACACGGCACATTAAATGTACATCCATCCCTTCTGCCAAAACTCCGTGGTGCTTCCCCTCTTCAATCCGCAATTTTAGAAGAAAACGAAACCGGCGTTAGTATAATGCTGGTTGATGAAAAAATGGATCACGGACCAATATTAGCGCAAGAGAAGACGCCGATTGAGAACTGGCCGCCAAAAGCAAGTGAATTAGAGAAAATGGCTGGAGTGCAAGGCGGTAAAATGCTCGCTGAGATAATCCCCAAATGGGTTACTGATAATATTAAACCACAAGAACAAGACCACAGTGCAGTAACATTCACCCAAAAGATCACCAAGCAAGACGGGCTTATTGATCTGGACGATGACCCGGAAAAGAATTTTCGTAAAATCCAAGCATTTGACATCTGGCCTCGCACCTACTTTTTTACCGAACGAAACGGTAAAAAGATCCGCGTTATCATAACAAACGCCGAATTTACAGACGGAAAACTAATTATAAAAAAAGTCATCCCAGAGGGAAAAAAAGAAACGGATTACAATATATTCGTTAAGAGCTAAGTATCAAAATCCACTTTAACCGGTACTATATCTTTTACTTATTGAGCAAGTTTGCAAAAGACAATCGCGAAATATCTTGCATTGTTCTTCGTCACGCGCATAATCCGGTATTTCTTCTATATATCTTTTGCTCATTAAATAAAGAAAAGTAGCCGGGAACACAAGATATACAAAGAAGAGGAAAAAATATTTTATTTCCGAAGAAAACATCCACATCAAAAGTTGAAATGAAACAACCAATCGCATAAGCATAAAACAAACCGCACTAAATCTTACAACCACCTCTTTGTTTCTAATAAGAAATGACTTATCAACAAATACCGCAGACGCCCAAACAGCACCCCACAACACCAACACTGCCACCAACAAAGAAAAGACTCCTCTGATCAGTGACCCACTCAAGATACTCCGTATGTAAAACAAAATATCTTGAAAAACTTTTCCAAAAACAAAAGTAACCCCAAGTATGATCGCTCCATGAAACATCCCCACCTGCCAATTTCTTAACACCTTTTTATATAAGTTGTTCATCTTTCCACTATTTGATCACCACATTCTCGATCACAACCGGCTCAACAGGACGATCAGGGCCTTCTGTTGGCACCACATTTATTGCATTTACCACATCTATACCTGAAACAACCCTTCCAAAAACAGGATGTTTTGAGCTTGCCGGAGCTTTATCAAAATCAAGACTTATGTTGTCATTCGTGTTGATGAAAAACTGACTTCCTCCCGAATTTGGAAGACCGGTATTTGCCATTGAGATCGTCCCTCGCAGATTTGACAAACCGTCCACAAATTCATCTTCGATCGTGTAGCCGGGTCCACCTTGTCCCCACAGCGCCATTGCGCTATCATCTGTTGTTTTGGGGTCACCTGCCTGGAGCATGAAGTCACGGATGACACGATGAAACTTCACCCCATCATAGAAATCCGCCTCTGCAAGCTCAATAAAATTACCAACCGTGATCGGCATCTTGCTCTTATACAATTCGAGCTCAATGTCCCCCATAGAGGTCTCAAGTATAACGTTAACAATTTCTTCTTTGGTTTCGTTTGGATGTGACATAGATTTTGGTAAAAGAAAATATATTATAGAAAGAATCGCGATGAGCCCCACTATTGCAATATATTGCATTTTTGATGATTTCATATTGATAATAATTATTTTTCAAACCCTTTTAAAATTCTTTTTAATATTCCACCGCTTTTGCGGTTCAAAGTCTGTTGTTTTGCTTTGTACGATTTTACTTCTTCTACTATCTCTTCTTTTGCATCATTGATCGCAAGATATAGATCTTCTTTTTCGGACTCCGCCCTGAGATCTTTACCTGACATGTGCATATTTATTTCCGCACGAAATATCTCTCCCGACTGATGATGTTTTGTGCTAACCCCGATCTCAACATTACATACCACAGATTCATCGTTTACATCAATAAACTTCTCGATCTGCCCCATCTTATCATCAACATAATCGGACAACGCTTCAGTAAGTTCTATTCCTGTGGTTTTTACATTAATTTTCATATCTTTTGAAACTTAACCTCTGGTAAAAAAGAACTATTTCCTCTTCTATTCTAACAAAAAGAAACTACTTTTAAAAGTGGGAAAACACCCCCAAGATTAAGTGCTCTCCAAATAAATATCAAATATCTTATTCGGTGAATGATGTCCATTTATAATACGCACAGCCCCTCTATTCACAGTGTAAAACCCCACCAAGAGGTCAATAACCCTTTTGTTTGCACGATTTTTCTCTGCCGGCTCTTTAACGGCAATATCAAAGCATTCATCTGAGACCTTTTCAAATGATTCCTTTTTTGCACCGGCGGTTACATGAACTTTGATATACATAGTTCTTTTTAGACTGTCTCAACAAGACACAGGTTGGTCGAACCGCCTTTTCCCATCGGAACACCCGCTGCGATTACCATAGTATCCCCTTTTTTAGCCAATTTAACTTTGGTCAAGATATTACGCACTTCGTCGAGAACCTCTAATACATACTCAAAATCACTAATTTTTCGAGAATAGCACCCATAATACAACGTCATTTTTTGAACGACCTCATCATGTCTTGAAAGTGCCAAGATCGGTTGGGTTGGTCGATACCGAGACACCATTCGCGGTGTAAATCCACTCTCAGTAAGAGCGACGATCACTCGCGCATTAACATGTCCCGCTACACGTACAGTCGCCGTGGTAATTGCATCAACAACCGCTTTTTCTTTGAGCTCTTTCGAAAGCTTACCATCATTCAATATCTTTTCTCTATGCGGATAATGATTCTCGATCTTACGTGCAACATCTGACATAACCTGCACCGCCTCATATGGATATTTTCCAAATGCCGTCTCTTGCGAAAGCATTATCGCATCAGCACCGTCGAGGATCGAGTTTGCCACATCAGACACTTCAGCACGTGTTGGTACTGGAGAGATGATCATACTCTCAAGCATTTGCGTTGCAATGATCACCGGTTTTCCGGCAATATTACATTTTTGAATAATGTCCTTTTGGATAAGCGGTACTTCTTCACGAGAAACCTCTACCGCCAAGTCACCGCGTGCCACCATGATACCATCCGCCTCTTCCAGTATTGCATCAATATTTTTAACAGCTTGCTTTGTTTCGACCTTTGCCACAATACCGGCATGTGAATCGTATTTGTTTAGTAATTTTCTTAATTGTTTTACATCATTCGCACTACGCACGAACGAAAGAGCAAAATAATCAACGTTTTGCTTTACCCCAAATACCACATCGTCTTTATCTTTTGTGGTCAATGAATTTATCTTTAAATCCACACCGGGCAGATTAACTCCTCGACGATCTTTTATAACACCACCGGTTATGATCCGACACAACACTTCATCCTTTGACACATTCATAACACGCAACTTTCTGTACCCATCATCAAGCAAAATATATGAACCGCGTTTTACTTCTTTTGGTAAACGCTTGTAGCTGATATATATCTTTGATGCATCGCCCATGATCTTTTTTGTTGTCAGCGTGATCTTTGCACCCTTTTTAAGATGTACCTTGCCGCCGACAAAATCACCTGTTCTTATTTTTGGACCGGAAAGATCCATCAAAACACCCACCGGTTTTTCCAGACGATCTGATATCTTGCGAATAGTATCAATGTTTTTCTTATGTGTTGCATGATCACCATGAGAAAAATTGAACCGAACCACATTCACTCCTTCTCGAATAATCTTCTCGGCGATCTTTGGTTCTGATGAAGTTGGTCCGATCGTCGCAACGATCTTTGTTTTTTTGATAACTTTCATATGTTTACACTATTTCTTTTTTTAAATGATTTCTGTGATCTGTTACCAAACTCAAACGGTTGAGCGCGAAGCATTGTGCCCGGAAACATCCTGCAACAACATATTGACATTCGTCTCGTGAAAAGATCTCTTTACCTTTACACTACACTTACACAACAAAATTCAGAATCCTCCCGGGGACATAAACAACTTTTTTGATCCCTCCGGCGATCCATTTGTCCAAACACCCATCCTTCTTTGCCACCTGTTCAGCTTCTTCTTGACTGGCATCCGGAGAAATATCAATTTCACACCTCTTTTTTCCATTAACTTGCACACCTAGCGTAACCAGATCATCCACTGTCAAAGCCGCATCATATTCAGGCCATTTTTGTTCGACCAAAAAACCTTTTCCTCCGATCTTTTCATATAATTCTTCGGAAACATGTGGTGCATACGGTGAAAGAATTTCCAAGAAGGAAAGGAAATCCTCTTTATTAACAGTCTCTTGTTTGGAGATAAAATTCACACATTTCATCATTTCAGATATCGCTGTGTTGAAACAAAGGTTCTCGGTGTCCGAACCAACTTTTTTGATTGTTTTGTGAATTATTTTTTTAGCTTCGGGGTTTTCAGTGTTGGTTATTTTTTCGGATTGTTTCCAAACTTTTTCCAAAAATCTATATAGACCAACAATGTTTGTTTCATTCCAAAGGATGTCATCTTCTAAAGGAGAAGCAAAAAGCATGTACATTCTAGTAGAATCAGCTCCAAATCTCTCTACCATATCATCAGGAGCTACAACGTTACCTTTTGATTTGGACATTTTTTTACCAGTTTGATCGTTAACCATTCCTTGATGACGCAACTTTTTGAAAGGCTCGTCAAAATCCAACAACCCCATTTTTTTCATTGCTTTTACAAAAAATCGTGCATAAAGAAGATGCATATAAGTATGTTCTGCTCCACCAATATATAAGTCCACCGGCATCCATTTTTTGAGCATTTCTGCAGAAGAAAAATCTTTGTCATTTTCAGAATCAGGATATCTCAAAAAGTACCATGATGAATCCACAAAAGTATCCATGGTATCAAACTCTGGTGTCCATCCTTTTCCAAAAAGTTTTTCAACCCTCTCTTTTAGTTCTTTGGATTTTGTAAGAGGTGCTTCGCCAGTTGGAATAAAATCAACATCGTCGGGTAAAAGCCACGGAAGATTTTCTTCTCCTACGAATTTTGCTTCTCCTTCTGGTGAATACACAATAGGAATAGGACATCCCCAATATCTTTGACGAGAAATAGACCAATCACGCAAACGATAATTTGAAGATATTTTTCCGCCAACAAATTTGGAAATGGCTTTTTTTGCTTTTTCGGAGTCCATTTCGTTGAATTGTCCTGAACCCATAAGAACACCTTTTCTGTTGTGGCAAATTTTTCCATCTAAAATTTCCTGCTGTTGTTCTACTGATGCTTTGTCAAAATCAATTAGATTTCTTTGTGAACCGCTTTTTGATTCTTCAAAAGAATAAGGTTTAATAACACAAACTTTTTGAAGTTTAAACTCATCTGCAAAATCCCAATCTCGTTCATCATGCGCCGGCACAGCCATAATAGCACCCGTTCCATAGCCAGCTAAAACATAATCGGAAATAAATACTGGAATCAAAGTGTTATCCATTTGTGATTTTTCTCGAGCTGGATTGATAGCTTTAATTCCTTTTAATTCAACTCCTGTTTTTTCTTTTCCTTCCATTCTTTCTAGTTCAGTTTTCTTTTGGGAAGAATTAACATAAGCAGAAACCTCATCGTAGTTTTCAATTTTTTCTTTTAATTCTTTTACTAGGGGATGTTCTGGGGCCAAAACCATATATGTTGCACCAAAAATTGTATCAGGACGAGTAGTAAACACTTTGAGTTTAGAATCTGTGTTTTTGATTTTAAAGTCAATGTAAGCACCTTCAGATTTTCCAATCCAGTTTCTTTGATTTTTGATAGTGTGCTCTGGCCAATCAACTTTGTCTAAGTCAGTAATAAGGTCATCGGCAAAATCAGTAATCTTAAAAAAGAATCCAGGAACTTCTTTTTGTTCTATTTCAGTATCACATCTGTCACACGCCCCATTTACAACTTGCTCGTTTGCTATAACAGTATTACAAGATGAACACCAATTAACTTTTGATACTTTTTTGTAAACTAATCCATTTTCAAAAAATTTTCCAAAGATCCACTGCGTCCATTTATAATAAGAAGGTTTTGACGTTGTAACGTCGCCAGTGAAGTCATATGCTAAACCAAGAATATTCATTTGCCCCCTAAATGTTTCAATAGCGATGTTAGTACTTTCTTTTGGGTGAATACCAGTCTTGATAGCATAATTTTCCGCAGGAAGCCCAAAAGAATCAAAACCCTGTGGATGTAAAACATTTTTTCCATTCATTCGGTGAAATCTATACAGAGTGTCTGTGGCCGCCCCTTGCTCGGTATGACCCATATGCAAACCACTACCAGAGGGGTAAGTAAACATATCTAAAATATAAAACTTTTCTTTAGACTCATCTTTTTTGTCAGTCTTAAAAAGGTCGGCTTCTCGCCATCTTTCCTGCCACTTTTGTTCAATTTTTTTATGACTATATTCTTCCATAAATTTTTATTTTATATTATATTATAAAACAGATACTCTTATTATATAGCATAATGGTTTGAGTATTTCAACATTAATTTAAGTTGATCTTTTATAAACTGAAAATGCTGTTTATTCTGATCCATGAAAGTGTGTAAACTTGAATATAGTAAGTTTTTTTATTTTTTTTCAAATATCAAGTAGCTATTATCAATAGGTTTGAATTTACTACGAAAATTTTTCCAATATTCTTGTGATTTTCCTTCGTGGAAGGCCTCATCAAGATGGTCTCCTCCACTCTCACGTTCAAACGTTTTCCCTAATGATAAATATAATAATCCATTATTGTTCAGATGATCGTGGAAATAGTCTATCATCTTAATCGGATATCGAAAATGCTCAATAATTTCTGTCGCTATTATTAGATCAAATTTTGAAGAAATTTCTACTAAACTTTCTGTATCCTGACACTGGTAAACTGTTACGGGTAGCCCTCTTAGACCAAATCTTTTTTTTGTGAAAGATAGTTTGGGAAGATCTAAGTCAACTAAGGATACGAAACATCCTTTTTTGGCAAGCAATATCCCAATATCTGACACTCCGCAACCATAATCTAATACCGTAGTAATGTTTCTTTCTTTTAATATATCGACATAGTCTGCAAAAAAATCCACTCTATTATAGGCGAGCATCAGACGTGTTGTATACACAGCATCAAGTCTTTTATAAGAATCAAATAGATCACTTTTACCTGTCTGTGTAAAATTTTCATCAAACTTGTATTTATATACTTCCGACGTTGGAAAACCAAACTTGTAAACAATATCACGAAACTCTCGTAACGAAAGTGGGTATAATGTTAAAAGCTCAATTAGTCGGTCAAGATAATGCGGAAAGAATAAGTATTTTTGGGTGGTTTTTTTTAACAAAAAGTTCTTTTCATTGAATAATAACAATCCAAAAAGTATCCGGGTAATAAAAACGAGGAGATTATTTTTATGTTTTATTTTTTTATTTAACATAATTTTTATATAGCAAATTTAATCCGAAGATAAAAGACATTTTTTTACAGTATTTGTCACGCAACTGCTCGTCGTCCTTCCATGTTATGAGATTTGATGGGTATATGTTAACCCCATATTTTTCTGCTAGTACCTGATATTTAGAATAATCAAAATTTCTAGAGAACTCTTGTATGACTATTGTTTTTGATGAATCTTCTTTTGAATACTCCTTAAAAATCTTATCTAACAGTAAGTCTATATCTATATTTAACAAATAAGTGGAAAGGTTTTTTGTTTTGGCTTTTTGCAAAGACTTAGAATAATTTTTAGTAATGGTATCATCCAGTTTAAAAAGATCAAAAAAGAGATCGTCCTTTTGGGTTAATAGATCAATTAATTCTAAGTCAGATATATATGAAAATCCACGGATAGAACAACTCGGGTTTTGTAATAATCGCTTAAGAACTTTCTTTTTATCACTGAACTGTTGCTTAGAAAAACCATTCAACGTTTTAAGATACTCCCCCCTCATCGAAGCTAGTTGATTCAATTGATGAACGGTTGTTTCGTCCATTAGAGATCTTGCGGTTTTTTTCAACAAAAACCTGTTTACTTCAAAAACATTCCTCTCTAACGGTTTTAAAACAAGTAAAGGTAACTCAAAGTTTTTTGATAGAATTGTATAAATATGATTAGAAAAAGCTATAAAAGCATCGTATAAATTCGTGGTTGGATACTCAAGTTCTGCAAACCTGATATCAATATCTAATTCATCAAAGATGTGACGGTAATTTGAAATTATTGGCTCGATATAGGACTGAATGAATTCAGTCCATGTTAGTTCAATTTCGTGTGGTTGGCAGATAAGCGCCTCTGAAGAAAAGTTTGAGTTGATTAATAATGGATTACCGTTAACCATAACTCTACTTAAAATCTCATATTGTGTTTTTTTGTCTAATCCCACCAATAAATGTCTTAGCACCTTAGTATATCTTGTAAAGGGACTGACATACCCATTAATAATCTTGATTGAATTATTTCTATTGTATTCTGACAAAAGCAGTAAGGTATCATTGGAGTTAATAAATGTGTCTCTACAAAAATGAAGATGTAAAATTTCTTCTGTTTTGGAAAAATCTGCCTCTGAAAGAAATTTTATTTTATTATTCATTTTTGCTTATTATACAAGTAATTGGATAATGATCTGAAACACTAACTTTTTCAACTTTCATTTTTACTGGTGAGCAAAGTCTTTTTACTAAAAACTGATCCACTGATAATCCTTTGTGTGTTGCATCTTTTTTGAATAATATATGTTGACTTGGGTTTAGCGTATTTTTTATATTAAATTCCTCATTTAAAGAATTGTAATCAGAAAAATATTTATTGATGAATTTATGTGATTTATCAACATTAAAATCCCCCGTTAGTAAAATAGGTGAAGAGACCGATTTAATTTCTTTTTTTATAACCTTAAAATACTTTTCGGCGAGTTTATTGTTTACACCCTCTTTTAACATGTGTGTATTAACTACTGTTAATACCCCGTTAACTTCTACTGCTTGGGCAGTATACCTCACTTGAGTGTGATCTTTTTCTGAAATATCAATAATAAGAAAATTATCCCCCATGTATATTTCTCTATATTTTTTAATTGTGTAATTTTTTTTAATAAATAAGGCATTCCCTACGTAATTAGATTTTTTATTATCAAAATATGATTTGGATAATAAGCCAAAATGAGTCTTTGATAAAACTTTTGAAATTTCTTCGAAAAGGTCAATATCTAGAAAATTATTCTTTATAAAATGATCTTGTTGATATTGTAGTTTGTATCTATATCCACCAGCAACCTCTTGAAAACAAAAAATATCTGTAACAATTGCCATACTTGCTAGATATCGTAATAATTTAGCTGATTGCATCCCACATTGTAAATTTAAAGACGTTATCTTCATGTAATTACTATTACGAAAGTTTTGTTCCTTATCATATCCTGCATATAGAGATTTAATTGTTTATATTGTTTAAAAAAGGGGAACCAAGATTAGTTACGATTTTTTGTAAATATATGGTGTAATTCTTGTGTTTAACTTATCTGGAATATAGCATCTTTCCAAAAAAATACAAATAACAGGTATTTAAACCCCAGAGCAAACCTTACAGGTTCTGTCCACTCATTGGATCTTTTATTTCGCTTCGCTCATAAAAGCTCTCAATGAGTCTTGCGAAGCTCCAAGTGTTCGCTTCTCACTCCAGACTCAATTTTGAGTTCGCTTCGCTCACGCTTTCCCGCGGCAAGCCGACGGGGTATTTACCTGATATTATTTCCTTACAGGAACTGTCCACTTATTGGACTTTTTGTTTCGTTTCACTCACAAAAATTCTCAATAAGTCTTGCGAAAGCTCCAAGTGTTCGCTTTCTCACCTCGGCTCGGGAATGTAAAAGTTACGCTTCGCTCCACTTTTACATTCCGCTCGCTCTGGGTCGCTAATAAAAACCCGTCAGAGGAATACAGCGCTACGTCTTATACCAAATCACCATATTGCGGATAATTATTTTTTATTACCCTCTTCCATTTAACGGTTTCGTTACCGACACCGACAAGATCATTTTTGTGATACACTAATAGCACAAACGCTCGCACATTGTGAGTATCCACCACAACAATACATCTATTCCCTGACCCTTTCGGTGATTTGCCCGTACTGGCAACAGAAAAATATAACTTACAAAGCAATACATTACCTTGATGACTTATTGTCTCCAGCTTTTCAGTTGTTACTGACATCTCGGCATTCATACAAATAGCCCCAATTGCAACCTTGGTGGCATTCCACACTCGCGCCGAGTATCGTTTGATAAACTTTTTTACATAATGACGTTCTGTAAAATCATCAAATGTAACCTGATATTTAAGAGTCTGTTGCCAATCTTGCTTTCGAAGCGGAATTTTCATATTTTTGATGTAACGAAATTAAAAATTTGGAGAAATAGCGAGCTACTTTGAGAAATTTTTAACGAGTTACAGTGAAAATATGAGAATTTTAGCCGAAATGAAGATTGGTGATAGGCTCTAATAGACATGCTCGGGATCTTCTTGAGTTATGAGCTCATACGGAATGATCTCCCCCTCAAAGGCAACAGCATATGGAAGTTGTTCGTGGGTAAACCTTACAATCTCCTGAGTATCAGCATCTTCCCAACTCTTCCATATTTTATGAATAAGATTCATTTCTCCTTTTGGAATAGTGTCCAAAACCACTTTTTCAGATCCCCGTGTTTCATAAAGCGAATACATATCCTTCTCATCTTT
>JAGLOS010000016.1 GCA_023137615.1 Minisyncoccota bacterium
AAAGTAGCCATGATAATGAGCTACCCTCAACTTTTCACCGCTCTATCCGGCGGATTGATCGCTTTCCTATTCTTGAGGTCAATAAAGAAGACCTGAATTTAATAAGCTCAAACGGAAGATATTTTTCTGCTGGTCTTTTGTGGGTGTAAGATACCCGACCTTTGTTTCTTGCCAAGATTGACATAGGAGGTATTTTATTGTAGCTTTGACTCAGTTAGCTTTTAATAATTAAAGGTCGAAAGTTTGACTCATTAATCCAAAAAGGATCACGAGCCTAACTTTCAATTAATTAGGCTATGAGATTCTTTGTAATATTTAAATAAAAACATGAAAAAAGAGAAAAGTGTAAAAATCTTTTCGCCAAGTCCAGTAGACGAAAAATACCAACGAAGAGAAAAGCGTTGTTATCAGGTCTCATTTCCTATTTCTAAATTTCCAGCCGGTGTAATTATAGATACTATCTTTTCCGTTAACGGAAAAGAACTCAATACTAAAAAAAGAGAAGCGGCATTTAAGATAATAGGCAAAAGAGGTGCTTCTCTTGCACGAAATCTTTTGTCTTGGAGCTGTATTCTCCAGTTGGAAATGTATGACACTCTGATAGTAGTAACAAAAAATTATGCGTGCTCTTGGAAAGACCTTGATAAGCATATTTTAGAAGAAATTGCCGAAACTTACAAAAACTCTGGATTTACAGTAAAAATGGCACAAGAAAGTCGCGGTAATGGTGACATGTCGCGGTAACGTATGTTTGATGGTCAAAAATAGCGAGATATTAATTCTCGCTATTTTTATTTGTTATATAAACAGCAATAATTTTAATAAACTATTGACAACGGTGTACACAAAAGGTACACTTAAAACATGACCACCAAATTGATAGGAATAAAAGAATTTCGTCAGAATATATCTGACTTTACACAAAAAGCGCAAAAAGGTAATGAGCGGTATATTATTATGAATCGCAATAAGCCGCTTTTTGAGTTGAAACCCTTTAAAGAAGATCAAGATCTGGAAGATATCTTTGCGGATATTATTGTTGCGAAAGAGGATGTAAAAAAAGGGAGAGTGTATTCTCAAGAGGATATCTTGGCTGAATTTGCATAAAATTATAATGTATGGAGAAGATAACTGTTTTTTATACCGCACACGCGCGAAAAGATCTATTAAAACTTGAAAAAACTACAAGTAAGAAAATCGTTCTTGCGATAGAAAAGAACACCAAGATAAATCCAACAAAGAACGCAAAAGCTCTCAAAGGAATTTTTCAAGGGTTGTTTAGATACAGAGTCGGTAATTATCGGATCGTTTTTGAGTGTGATGAAAATGGAGTTGTGTATATTGTAACTATTCTGTGCATAAAACACAGAAAAGATATTTATAAAAGTAAGTAGAGGTTATCACCGTTTACCCCCAACCCCTCTCCCCTCACATATCCCTCCAACGAACTAATTACTTGTGGGGGTCAAAAATAATAAAGAAAGATTGAAAATATTTTTAATATATTAAAAACCAAAAACCGCCTGATCTAAGCGGTTTTTGGTTGGTTAATTTAACCCAATGCTCTTATTGACCAAAAGGTCCTTTGCCTTCTTTCTTCATCCATAAGACAGCTCCGGCAATTACAACGACAACTGCTATTACGATCACGATCGGATCTAAATTTGTTAAAAATTCTGGCATAATTTTATATTTTTTCTTTGAGTTACAAAATTTCTAAAACCCTCACATAAGGTGGGTTAGACCTCGACCTTTTGAAACAACATCATGATAATTTGATTCGACATTTTTTCCGTATTTATTCGTTTGTTTAGAAATGAATATTCCAAGATCAATCCGTCCATCATTCCTGTTAGCATAGAAGTTGCCAGATAGCTGTCTATTTTGCATGACATCTTTTTATTCTCGATCACAGAGGCAACAAGCGGTTGAATGGAAGTTGTCATTTGCTTTCGTAATTTGATGGTATGTTTTTTGATCTGCGGGTCAGTGGGCGAAAGCTTCAGCATCAATGCTTTTGTAAAATTTTTTTCTTTTAAACCGAAGTCCAGATAATTTTTTATGAACACACGTAATTTTTCGCTGTCCGTCTTCTCACTAAGCGCTTCGGCTGTATGAGCACTTATATTACCGAAAACTTCATCAAGGACCTTTTTGTAAATTTCCGCTTTACCTGTGAAGTGGTAATAAAGCGCAGCTTTTGTAATATTGAGCTTTTGGGCAATGTCATTCATAGAGACACCCGGATAGCTGTATTCGGAGAAAAGTCCGCGAGCAGTCTTGATAATATATTTTTTCGTATCTTGGACCATTTTTGCTTTTTTGGTTAATGGATCTTTTATATATTCAGTTACTTACCGAGCGGTAAGTAACCTGTATCTACAGTATAACAGAATAGATAAACTTTTGGCAAACTTTTTTTACGGGTTTATCCACATAGCAAGTTAAGCGCAAAAAACGACCAGAATGATCGCTTTCAAAACTCACATGTTTTAGAGCTTGTTTAAACAATCCCGCAAGATACTTTTACGCGAAATCTCTATATATTCCCCTGCACTATTTCTGCCGTCGTCTTTCAAGCGCCGCTTTTATAAAAGCAGTGAAAAGCGGATGCGGCTCGAATGGGCTCGAATGAAATTCGGGATGAAACTGTGTTCCCAAATGAAACATGTGTTTATCTTTTGGAAGCTCCGCGATCTCCATGAGCACTCCATCTGGTGACGTACAGGAAAATACAAGTCCGGCATCTTCGAGTTGTTTGGTATACTCCGGATTTACCTCATAGCGGTGTCGATGACGTTCGGAAATATTTTCTTGTTTGTATGCACTATATGCAACCGTCCCCTTTTTAAGCACTCCCGGATACGCACCGAGACGCATGGTACCACCATAATTCTTGTCTTTGAGCTTTTCTTTTTGATCCGGCATAACATCAATGATCGGATGTGGAGTTTTTGGGTCGATCTCAACCGTGTTTGCCTCTTTGAGACCAAGAACATTACGCGCATACTCAATCGTAAGTAGCTGCATACCGTAACAAAGCCCAAAGTATGGAATATTGTTCTCTCTGGTATATTGGATAACGTTGAGCTTTCCTTCAATACCACGTTCGCCAAATCCCCCAGGCACCAATATCCCATCATATTTCTTCAATTTTCTCAAATTTTTCTTATCTTCAAAATCAACTGCGTTTATCCAGCTCAACACCGGCTTTTTATTCTGTGCATATGCAGAAAATTTGATCGACTCGATAACTGAGATATATGCGTCAGAAAGCACAAAATCGCCCGTATCAAAATATTTTCCTATAATTGCGATATGTACCTCATCTTTCAAATTCTTGATCTTCTGCGCATACCGCTTCCACTTATTCAGATCAGACGGCTTCACTCTATCTTGTAAACCAAGCGTCTCAACGATCGCATCAGAAATGTGGTCTCGTTCGAAATTACCGGGAATATCATAAATACTTTCAACGTCGGGCGCGGAGATCACGTGTTCAGGAAGTACATTACAAAACGTTGATATTTTTTCTTTTCTCTTTTTGTCCAAAGAGACATCGCTTCGCGCAATAATTATATTCGGCTGAATGCCGGCGGAATTGAGCAAACGAACAGCATGCTGCGTTGGTTTGGTTTTCATCTCTCCCACCTTTGCCGGTACCGGTAAGTAACTGACCATAACAAACATTATATCCTTTGGATGTTTGATCTTCATCAAACGCGCCGCCTCCAAGAAAAGAATGCTCTCATACTCACCGACCGTTCCACCGATCTCGATCACCGTTACATCGGCATTCGCTTTTTCTGCCGCCCTTTTGATCCGATCGATGACTTCTTGCGGAATATGAGGTACCACCTGTACACACTTTCCCTTGTATTCCAGATTCCGCTCTTTACGGATGACAGATTCATATACACTTCCGGTTGTCATATAATTACCGCGATCCAAAGTAATGCCCAAAAAACGCTCATAATTACACATGTCTTGATCGGTCTCATATCCATCCTCAAGTACACATACTTCACCGTGTTCCGTTGGATTCATTGTTCCGGCATCCACATTCACATATGGATCGATCTTCATGTTGGTCACTGTTAGACCTCGTCCTTGCAATATTTTTGCAATTGACGATGTAGCCACACCCTTCCCTACACCGGAGATGACACCCCCGACGACAAAAATATATTTATGTTCTTTTTTCATGAATGTCTATTTTTTTAGATACTTCCTAACTGCCAAAAAACTCGAAACAGCTCCAAGCGCAATCCCCGACACCAAGATGATCAAAAATATTTCCATAAAATTACTGACATAATACTTGAACAGATCAATACCGCCGAACAATTCTTCCGTATGTTTCTTTATGGTAAGCGTTATTGGATAAAATAAGACTACGGTAATTATTGCAGAAACAACACCATATATAACCCCCTCTATAATAAAAGGTCCGCGAATATAATGCTTACCCGCACCCACAAGCCGCATCACACCGATCTCTTCTTTGGAAATATATATTGCAAGACGGATCGTATTAAAGGTGATCAGTACTGAGATCAGAATAAGCGCAAAAGTAATTACGACGCCCCCCTTCTCAACACCGTCTATGATATTTGTCATTCGGTCTATGACAAGTCGATTGTCTCGATAGTTCACTTTATCAATAAAACCGGTGTCATATTCTTGCAAAGTTGCAGAACCTTCATTAAATATTGCAGCAATACTGTCATACTGTTCCGGAGAAAATGCTTTTATATTAAGTCGTGCTCTCAAAGGATTTTCGTCAAGTTCTTTAAGGGCTTGAATGGTCAATTCATCGTTTTCGTGACGTGCTTTGAATTCAACAAGAGCTTCTTCCTTGGAAACATACGTCACAGATTCAACCGTCGCCAGATATTCTAAATTTCGTTGCAATTCAGTCATATCCTCCTCGACAGCATCAACACTGAAATAGACATTGATATCGATCTTATCCTCAACACTGTCTAGTGTCGCATGTAAAAAAGTAGACATCAGCATCGTCGATCCGATCATGAGCAATGCTATTGTCATCACAAGTACCGAAGAGAACGAAACGGTACCGTTTCGCATAAAACCGATCGCACCCCACCTTAAAATTCTCCGAATATTTTGAAAAATCATATATTTATTGTATCACAAGACCTTTTGAATGCTCAAAACCTTTTTTAAAATCTTACCACCAAAATATTATATTAATAAATTCTTGCGTCTTGGTTTATCTACTAAAAAGGTTCTTACAAAACATACTTTCCTCTGGAATCATCACGAATTATCTTCCCTTTCTCCATTGTCACCACACGTTTTCCAAGACTGTCGATCACGCCTTTATTATGTGTTGTGAGAATAACCGTTGTTCCGAGATCATTGATACGCTTGAGTATCTGCACAATTTCATAGGTATTTGAAGGATCAAGGTTTCCTGTCGGCTCATCAGCCATAAGAAGATCCGGCTGATTGATGATTGCGCGCGCAATCGCCACACGTTGCCTCTCCCCTCCGGAAAGCTCGTGTGGAAAATTCCATGCTTTTTTATTCAAGTCCACCAGATCTAATATATGTGGAACATCTGCTGCAATCTCGGTATCAGGACGTCCGGCTACTTCCATGGCAAATGCAATGTTCTCATACGCTGTTTTGTCCGGTAATAAACGAAAATCCTGGAATACAATACCAATACGTCGTCGTAATTTTGTAATATCTTTACTTTTAAGTGCATGAATGTCTACTGATTCAAAAAAGACCTTTCCTGATGTAGGATTGTCTTCCGCCAGAAGCATTTTCAAAAGAGTGGTTTTACCCGCACCGGAATGTCCAACGATCGAGACAAATTCATTTGGTTCAATAGAAAGAGTTACCCCATTGAGACCAACAGATCTGTCTGTATATTTTTTTATAACTTTATCGAAAAATATCATAGCAATAAATACATTGTATCAGACTTTAGCTGTTGTGGTCTACAAGGACTTTTCAGCCTCAAGAAAGACCTCGATCTCCCCCTTTTCTAACACACCTTCAACATCACGCACCTCTGTATCTGTACGGTGGTCTTTCACCATTTTATACGGATGCAGCACATACGATCGGATCTGATTCCCCCACGCGATCTCTTGAGTACCCGCGATCTGCATACTCTCTTTCTTCTTCTGTCGCTCTGCTTCTTTGATCCGAAAAAGCTTTCCTTTTAACATCTCAATCGCTCGTTCTTTATTTTGCGCCTGAGAACGCTCCGCGTCAACATGCACTGAAATGTTTGTTGGAATATGCACCACACGCACCGCAGTTTCCCTCTTGTTGACATTCTGCCCACCGGCACCGCCTGCACGCATAAAATCAAATCGCATGTCAGATTCTGGGATCTCGATCTCAATATCGGTAGATTTAAGCTTCGGCAATACCTCCACAAGCACAAACGACGTATGTCGCAAACTTTTGGCATTAAATGGCGAAATTCTCACAAGACGATGTACTCCTGACTCATTTCTGAGTATGCCATATGCCCCCTTTCCTTGTACCTCAAAGGTGATATTGCGATATCCCCCACGATCATTCTCATTTTTGTGCAAAAGATATGCCCCCCAATTCTTATTTTCAAGATATTTCTGATACATTTCATAGAGCATATGTGCAAAATCTTCGGCATCATCACCTCCGGCACCCGCCAAGATCGTAATAATCGCCTCGCCCTTGTCGTACTTACCAACACCCTCAAGCTCATCCTTGAGATTTTGCATTTCTTTTATGAGCTCCTGAGCTTTGTCTTTATTGTTCCAAAAATCCGGTTGTGTCATTGCCGCCTCAATCTCCTTGATCCGTCGTTTCTTGTCTTCCATAATTTAGTCATTATAGCAGAGTGACGACCTTACTAAAAGCATCAAAAAACAGGATAAAATTGGACTTAGAACATACTTTGAAATTTTAATCATTCAATTCTTTTGTATAAATTTTGGAGCCGACCCGGGGACTTGAACCCCGAACCTACGGTTTACGATACCGTTGCTCTACCAGTTGAGCTAGGTCGGCGAAATAAGTTTTAAAGTTAAAATTGCCTCGCTATTTTTTGTAACAAATTTTATAACTTTATAATTCATCTGGAGCCAATGATCGGGATCGAACCGATGACCTCACGCTTACCATGCGTGTGCTCTACCAACTGAGCTACATTGGCTTGATACAAACCGACTCATTGAATATATCATATTTAAGGTTTTTTTCCACATTCAAAATTGGTATGTTTATAATTGCTCCGTCTTTCACCACAGAGGCACTTCTTTTTTTCTAACTCCCCATGGTCGTAAGAAAACAAAGTCGCAAGTCCCTTCGACCGCGCCAAGTACAACAAAACCCAAGCTAACGCTTGGAGATATTAGGGACTTGGTCAGGAGTCACTAAGTTTTTTGTTCGCCTTTCAGGCTCCAAAAACACTAAGTGCTCACGACCCTGCCTCGCGCCCCTACTTTCCGCTTCGCTCCAAGCAGGGAACCGGCGCTCCGGCTTTCAAGTCCCTTCGACCGCGCCAAGTACAACAAAACCCAAGCTAACGCTTGGGTTTTGGTACTTGGCGCGGTCGAAGGGACTTGAACCCTCAACCTCTCGCGTGACAGGCGAGTGCTCTAACCAGTTGAGCTACGACCGCAATATTGTTTGCTTCTTAAACTGCCTACATACTGTATCAAATATTTGAAAAAATTCAAATATTTGGTGCCGACGGCAGGGGTTGAACCTGCGACCTTAGCTTTATGAGTGCTACGCTCTAACCAACTGAGCTACGCCGGCAATGTCCAATAGAATATCATGTTCCGCTAATGTTTTCAATCTTATTTGTTGCAAAAAAACCATTTTTTAGTATAATATCCAACACGTTAGAGAGTTGGCATCTCGCAAGAGAGACTTACGGACTCATAATCTCTTTTGAGGTTTTGCTACAATAAGCCAGTATAGTTTAACAAAAAAATATAGCGGAGTAGAGAAACGGTATCTCGGGAGGCTCATAACCTCCAGAAGCAGGTTCAACTCCTGCCTCCGCAACAATCACAAAATAACGACAGTCTGATAAGGATGTCGTTATTTTGTTGATTTTGCAAGAGGAGAAAGCAAACTACTTTGCTTTCGTCAGGAGTTGAACGGCGGAGTATGTCACATAGAGCAAAGCGAATGTGACAACGAGCCGCGTCCAGCGACACTTACTAGATTTTGAGCGAAGCGAAGAAATATAGTTAGTGATCGTGGGACAACTCCTGCCTCCGCAACAATTCAAAAACAAAAGCCCCTTAGCCCCTTTTAGGGGCTTTTGCCTAAAACCTAAAGCGTCGTTGCGAGGAGTGATACAGAGCGAAGCGGAGAAGAATGACGAAGCAATCCAGAGTATTGTGGTTGTAACTCTGGATTGCTTCGTCTGCGTCTCGCAATGACGATGGTGGTAAAACAAACATAATCATCTTTTCCTAAAACCTAACAGCTAATACCTAACACTTGATCAATAATCACCATTTTCCTAAAAACTAAAAACTAATCTATATATATTTTAACTCTTTCAAAACCTTTTTATAAAGATCAATTACCCTCTTCGCTTCGCGCTGCGTCAACTGGAAATTGATCCCTTCGTGTGCGATCATGTTGCGTATCTTATGTGCATCCCACGCTTCTTGAAGTGTCTGGAAATCTCCCGGATCCAGTGATTTAAGCCGTTCTCCTAAAGTATCTCCCACAGCCCCCGCTCTCAAGATCGCTTCATTAAGCATGGTATCTGCTTCAAGGATGGCAATACGCCACTTCGCTTGATTTTCAGAAAGAAGGTGATTTTCTACGATCCGCCACTGACTGCCATGTTCTTTTGTTTCTTCCTCTTCAATGTCGATAGATCTGTACTTATGGTACTCGATAGAATCTACCTCGCGGGTACATACAAACATATACGTTATCCCGGCTGAAAAAAGCAAGATAAGAATAGTGGATATGGTTCTTATTGTTGGTAAATATGGACCAAGATAATGAGCAAAATATGTTTGTGTAATCATCCACGCTTCCGGGTCTGTCACCAACCACCATGTAAAAAATAGTACAACAAGAAAAACAATGAACCACAAAAGAGCTATCGGAGATCCAATAGCATTTTTGTAGAAATCAGCGATATCGTCAAGTGGATCACTTGAAGTTTTACGTACTGGCTCTGGCATAGATACTTTTATTTTACTTTTTTTCGAGCTCTTTGCCTATAGCAAACAACATTTTCTCATTAAAATGTGGCGCAAAAAACTGCATTCCCAACGGCAATTTCTTCCCTTCTCGTACAGTTGTCCCGGATGGCACTGAGATAGCTGGAACACCAGCCAAGTTTGCCGGCACAGTGAAAATGTCCGCCAAATACATCGAGAGAGGGTCACCGCTTTTCTCACCGATCTTGAATGCCGGTACCGGAGATGTCGGCGTTGCGATCATGTCTGCTTCCTTGAATGCTTTTTTGAAATCGTTTTGGATGACATTGCGCACGGCAACGGCTTTATTATAATACGCATCGTAATATCCTGATGAAAGCACATACGTACCCAACATAATACGACGTCGAACCTCTTTACCAAACCCGACCCCACGAGTCTTTTCATAATCTTCAAGTAAATTATTTCCTTCCTCCAAAAGACCGAACCGCACACCATCGAACCTGGCAAGATTGGTTGACGCTTCTGCCGGCATGATCACATAATATGCAGCAAGTGAATATTTCAAATTGGGTAAACTGATCTCTTTGATCGTGTGACCAAGCTTTTTCAAATACTGGAGTGACTCTTTGAAATTCACGATCACATCTTCATCAACACCTTCTGCGTACACAAAATCAGCCGGAACTCCGATCGTGTATTTCTTTTTCTTTTCTTTTTTGCACTTTTCCGCTACTTCTTCAGGAACAGATGTACTATCCATTTTGTCATGTCCGGAGATCACATCAAACACTGCTTCAGCCCCTGCAACGGTCTTTGTGATCGGACCAATTTGGTCAAGAGAACTCGCCATCGCCATAAGACCATATCTCGACACAGCGCCGTATGTCGGTTTCAATCCAACAACACCACAAAATGATCCCGGTTGACGAATAGAGCCACCTGTATCTGACCCAAGAGCAGCTAACGCACCGTCCATCGCGACAGCCGCAGCTGATCCACCGGATGATCCCCCCGGAACACGCTCTAAATCGTGAGGATTTTTGGTTACACCATTAGAACTATTCTCAGTAGACCCACCCATGGCAAATTCATCCATGTTTGCACGACCCAAAAGAACAGCTCCCGCTTTTTTAAGTTTTTTGATTGCGGTTGCATCATAAGTTGCGGTATATCCTTCCAATATCTTGGAACTTGCCGTCGCTGTTTTACCATGCACTAAAATACAGTCTTTGATAGCAAATGGAATTCCAGTAAGCATTCCGGCAGTTCCTTTTTTGAACATTTGGTCTGCTTCTTCTGCCTGATCCTTAACATCATCATAAAACTCAAGATACGCATTCATTTTTTTATTCTTGCTCTCGGCATTTTTGAGAACCGCTTCGGCAAGTTCTACCGCCGTAAAATCACCACCCAAGAGATGTTTGTGAGCTTTTTCTATTATCAATTCGTGCACGTTAATTTCCATAAGCGTTTAGAGTATTTTTTTTACTTTAATATAGTCGCCCTGTGAATTTGGAGCACTTGCAACAACCTCTTCTGTATATGTCCGCTCTGTATGAGGATCTTCATCTTCACGCATTACATTTTTTAACATACCGATACGATCCTCAACCGGTGGCTCTTCCGCCACAACTTCCCGCAATTCCGATACATAGCCCAAAATTGATTCAAGGTCTTTTTGGACTTCGTCTTTCTCGGTATCTGTCATTTCAATACGGGACAGCTCAGTAAGTTTATTAACATCTTCTTTTGTTATTTTTGTCATAATATATAGCTCAATATAGAATATCTTACCATTATTTGACTATTTGTAAAAACGCTTTTTCGTCCAATATATTTATCCCAAGTTTAACCGCTTTATCGTATTTTGAGCCCGGATTTTCTCCCGCAACTACAAAATCGGTCTTTGCCGACACAGAGTTTGAAACTTTACCACCAAGTACTTGCAACTTTTTCTTTGCTTCATCTCGACCAAGCGTTTTCATGATACCAGTAAGCACGAATACTTTCCCAAGAACAGCCGTATTTTGTGATGTTGGTTTATGATAAGGTAATATTTCAACGTGCTCCAGTAACCGCTTTACAAGATCAGCGTGTTGCTTCACACGAAACCACAAATACAAAGACTGCGCGACCACTTCACCTACACCATATACCGCCTCAAGTTCTTTTTGTGTTGCGTTTGTGATCGCATCAAGACTTTTGAACTTATTTGCAAACAATATTGTTGTTTCTTCACCTACATGATCGACAGAAAGCGCGACCAAAAAACGCGGTAAAGTAATTTTGCGACTTTTGTTGACGGCCTCCAATAAATTATCAACTGACTTTTCCGCAAATCTCGGAAGTGCCATGATATCTCCTTTTTCAAGCGTAAAAATGTCATCAAATCCGGCAATTAGCTGATTTTCCAAAAGAGCATCAACTACCTTAGGTCCCATCCCATCAATATCAAAAGCATGTTTGGACACAAAATGATGGAACTTTCTTCTTTTTTGAACAAAAGAATTCCTATTCACACATCTATAAGCCACCTCACCGGGAATTCTTTCAATAGCCCCCTCGCAGTCTTCAACATATTTGGGAAAATGAAATTTCTTTTCTTTGCCGGTACGCATATCTTTGAGTACGGAAACAATATCCGGTATCACGTCTCCCGCTTTTTGGAGTATGACAGTGTCGCCGATCCGCACGTCAAGCCGTTCTATCTCATCTTCGTTGTGGAGAGTTGCTCGCGATACTGTTGAACCGGCAACAGAGACCGGAGTTAAATGCGCAACAGGCGTTACCACTCCGGTTCGTCCCACCTGCAAAACAATATCTTCCACCACTGTCGTCACTTGCTCTGCCGGAAATTTAAAAGCAATCGCAAAACGCGGCGCCTTGCCGGTAAACCCTAGCGCATCCTGATATTCCTTTTCGTTCACCTTTATAACCACCCCATCCACCCAATAATCTTCTTTTTCCGCTTTTTTACGCCATTTTTTCCAAAAAAGTATTACATCCTCAATTGTATTACAAAGTGCGACGTGTCTATTTACCTTAAAACCAAGTTCTTGTGCCATTTCCAACTCTTCAAACTGCGTATCTGGAATAACGACATCCGCTTTTGCGATATCGTATATAAAATTATCAAGATTACGCTCTGCCACGACCTTTGGGTCAAGTTGACGGATCGAACCGGCAGCGACATTACGCGGGTTTGCAAAAAGCGGCTCGCCTTTACGCGTACGTTCTTTATTGATACGTTCAAATTCGCTCTTGGATAGCCAAACTTCGCCTTCGACAATAACATCAATATCTTTTTTTAACCTCAAAGGAACAGACTCTATTGTCCGTATATTCATAGTCACATCTTCTCCGACTTTACCATTCCCACGTGTCGCCGCTGTCTTGAGAAAACCTTTTTCATATGTAAATACAATTTTAAGCCCGTCAATCTTCAGTTCACATGTATACGTCGGTTTTATATTCAACTTGGGAACCGAGGATCCAAGAACTTTCCCAAGCATTCTTTTTATACGTGCATCAAATTCCCGTATCTCATCCTCTGAAAAAGCATCATTAAACGACCATTGCCGGATTTCATGTGCAATTTTTTTGAACTCAGGTAAAGGATTCCCGGCAACACGCTGCGTCGGGGAATCCGGAGTAACAAGCTCGGGATATCTTTCCTCGATCAAAAAAAGCTCGTGTTTGAGCGAATCAAGCGCCTCGTCGGATATTTCCTGCCTGTCAAGAACATGATACAAATACCTATGGTGGTTTATCGTCGCACGCAGTTTCTTTACACGCTCAGTGGCAACTTTTAGATCTTTCTGCATAGCATCATGATACCACAAGAAAAGATACTTACTATATCTGGCTTAAATACTGCACTTTGATCCCCCGAGAGGCGCGGCGCGTATCATTATTGTCACACGAACTAAATCCTTCGGAGAGTATACTTGTTTGAACTTTCCCCGATACTATCTCTTTCGTTATCTGTACAAAGGCACACGAATTCTTTACATCCGAGGTATCTCCTCCGGGATAAAAGAAAAAACGAGATATATACTTTGACCCGTCTTGATTAGAGCGATTAGCACCTGCCGGCAACCAACCGGGCACACTGTCAAACATATACACAGCGGTTTGACCCGCGCAAAAAGGATTAAATCTGGAAACCGTAAAATCATCAGTATTAAAATAAGTACTGCTTGCTAAAGTTGCAGGAAAAAATGAAAAAGGGTAATTACCTGAAAGACCTCTTTTTTCTTCAATAACATTTACCATATCCCAATGCATCGCGCATTCAATACCGGAATCTGCAGCAAAAAACGCAATGCGGGAATTCTGACTCGCCGTACTAAGAATTATTTCTTTTGTGATTATATTCAATATACCAATACCGATGGCCAAAACCAGACTAGCCACCGTTACTGACACCAAAAGCACTACGCCTCGTTTTTTATAAGCGACACTTTTCTTTTTTTTGCTTTTTCTGCGAAAAATTTTCAACATACAATATAAATATTATGGGTGGAAAATGACTCTCCAATCAATGATATTTTCTGAAATAGTGACACTTCTGCCAAGTTTTCCCCAGGACACCGTTGCGTCCACACGGTATTCTGTCCCCCCTCCAAGTCCTCCAACCAAATTCGAACCCGGTCCTATTAAATTATTCCAATCTATACTAATCTCTCGATTAAAACCTGTGTTCTCCCCTGTACCGTATGTATAATACTCACCGGATGTATCCCATACTATATCATCACACACTCCACCAACACACGTAGAAATAGTATTGGTGAAAGAATCTATCTTGCACACATTCCCGGAAAGACAACTACTCAGATCTTTCTCCGGGCCGGTCAACACTCCACCTTCTGAAGAGCCGGCATTACTATTTGTCGTAATTGCATACCGTACATACTCAATTGCGTCTTGCGCCAAATACGATGCGATAAGTTGATCTCGTGTATCAGTACCAAGTACAATACCCTTATGTGCAATAAAAAGCGGCCCAGTAATAGCAACAATAAGAATCGTTGTTGCCACAAGCGTTTCAACAAGTGTAAACCCCCCCACCTTTTTTGCAAAGGTGTGTGGAATAACCCTTTTCTTTTTATCACTGATATTGTATTGTATTTTTTTCTTTTCAGACATATCGATCTTTTTTATTTTGGCACATGTTGTGTCACCGATGTTTGCACATTGAAGGTTGTTTTCCAATCATCCTTACCAACCTCTCCTCTTACAACAATATTCACACGCGGCTGATCGTCGCCCGTTTCACCCGCCTCAACATAAAATTGTAGATCGTTGATCGTCACAATGTCACTATTTGTTAATGTCTCACCCAATCCGGCACCGCCAATTCGTTTTTTTATCACACCACTTTCCAACCAATACTCTACGAGGACACCACTTTCCTTTTCACTCTTAAATATAATGGAATCCTCACTATCTTCACCTCCGGTACCATTCACACATGAAAGCGGTTCGGCAAATGGAACTGTTCCGGCCACAGTGTCGCCTTTGTCACAATGATAATTCCTTCCTTGAGATAGATTGCGCGACATATCCTCGATAACAAGACTCAGAGCATTAGACGCAACCTGAAGCGTTTGTGCCTTACGACTTGAATCCACAATAACAAGCAACGCGCCGATACTTGCAGAAAGTACGACCGTAAAAACACCCATGGAAACTATCATTTCAATCAGAGTAAACCCCCGCACCTTTTTTGCAAAGGTGGGTGGAATGAGTCCTTTTTTTGTGTGATGTTGCTGTCGTTTTTTCATCCTTCTTCTTATTTTACATATATCTGCCCCGACTTGGTAATATGCACATACCTGATTGCACCTTTTGGTGAAGTTATCTCTATCTTCGCTGATACTTGATCTGGATCAGGATCATTATTTCTACGAATAAGCGAATCTGGATTTGGACGATCATATGAGATACTTACCCTATCGAGCCCGCAAGTATCTTCCGGGACACATATATCCGTTATTTTATAGCCGGACCGCAAAGTATCCACCCGTTCACATTCTGTATCAAGACAATTGAAATTACCGGCATCAAACCAGTAGTGGTCGTCTGTACCGGCATTATCTACAAAAAACATAAGAGAATTGTCTGATATTGTTGTATCAAAATACACTCCGTACGCATCTCTAAATTCATATCCCGATAGCCCGGATTGTCTCGACGACAACGCAAAGATTTGTGCTTCCCGAATAGAAAGTGCAACTTCCAAAGCTTGATTTTGCAATTCAACTGTGTCATCAAAATCTCTGTAGTTGAACAATGTGATCGAGGTGAGTATGATGGTAAAAAAAACCACCATCATAATCTCTGCTATAGTGAATCCGCCTTTTCGCAAGGTTCGACTTTGCGAAAGACTTTGTAAATTTTTTTTTCTATATTTTCGTCTTAATAAATCCATGTATATATTTCATTTTAGAATTCTTCTCTTTCAAGTTCACCAATTGAACGCATGAAAAAAGCACATGTGAATGAATTCGCAAGCTCCGATAATGCCGACAGATCATCAACGGCAATATAATCATTGTTACTGTCAATTTCATCTAAATAATCTGGCTGAATAGACCCTCCTACACCAATAGCTATAATGTGAACACCGTCACTCTTTAAACCATCAGCTATAATCAATGACGAATTTGCATTCGATGTCTGCCCGTCTGTAATAAGAACAATGATATCATGCGCGTCATCTCTGTTCCTTGAAGAATTAAACTCTTCCTTGGCTATATTAAGTCCTTTCCCTATGTTGGTACCTCCGGCAGCATTCAGTTCATCTATTTTTGTTTCCAAAAGGTCTACGTCCATCGTAAAACCCGTCAACAATGTTGAGTTGCTATCAAAATCAACAACAGCAAACTTAAACTTATCTTCACCAAGCTCGTTAACGGCAATTGTCGTTTTTGCAGCTAGCTTCAAATTAGCCGGTCCATCTGAGGTATCCCCAATACTTCCCGAACTATCCAAAACCAAAATAACATCAAACGCTTCACATTCATCGCCCTCATCAACATCGTCCCCATACCCCACTTTCAACCCCCGTTCAACCACGTATTTACTGTCCAAATCGCTGGTATTATACCCCCGCGAGACAATATCAGTCTTGCCACCTGTCTTGTCAACAATAACTTCAACGTTAGCACCAACACCAGAAGACGAAAGATCAATATTTAATGTATACACAGAGTTAACAGAATCATCCCCAACGCGATAAGTCTCCCCCATACAATAAATATCCCTTCCGGTAGGTTCTGTCGTGTCATACCGAAACGCACTTTTCTCTTCTTTGAGATCCCAATACAGAGCACATTCCAACCCTGATTCGGCAGCATAATATGAAGAAAGAGATTCATTGCCATATTGGGAAAGTTGATATTCTCGAATATTTATATTTGTAATGCCGATCGTAAGCATAAGAAGGACACTTGCCACAACAAGCGCATAGAGTATAACAAACCCTTTTTTAAACTGTATAAACTTTTTAATTATTTTCATATCTAATTTATCCAATTAAACAAACTCTCTTGATATACGATCTGCTTTTTTCCCGTACGACCTTCCCAATATACACGCACTGTCACCAGCGCTTCAATATTTGCGTCATCCACACTTCCTCCGGTATTTGGGTCAGTGATAATTACTTCTCTCGTGTACGATGTGTCGATCCAATCCACTCCACTCCCATATCCATAACGATAAGTTTGAGTATTGTACCGCATCAGAGGACATCCATCGACACCTGTATCACACACAGCTACACTAACATCATAGTCGGATCCAACCACAGACATGTCTGCAAGATCTATTGTACAAGGTTTTGGTGATACACCATCAGGAAACTTTTGAGAACACATATTATCAAGTTCGCCCAACCATTCTGTGATCAGTGGATCTTTTATGTGTTTCAATATTTGCGTGTTTCGCATATTCTGCACATACTCTATTGCTTCTTTTGCAAGAAACTGCGCCTCCATGCTGTATTTTGCTTCCGACGAGATAATCACGCTTGTTCGGACTGCAAACGT
>JAGLOS010000017.1 GCA_023137615.1 Minisyncoccota bacterium
CCGTATCGGAAAGTTCCCGTTGAAGCTCCAAAAAATTCTGGTTTGCTTTTAGGTCGGGGTAAGCTTCCGAAACGGCAAAAAGGGATTTCAATGCACCGGTAAGCATGTTTTCTGCCGCTCCATGTTCTTCTATGGTACCTGCGTTCATAGCTGTGGTCCGCGCCTCCGTAACTTTCTTCATGGTTTCGCTCTCGTGAGAAGCGTATCCTTTCACGGTATTTACAAGGTTCGGAATTAAATTGTAACGACGTTTGAGCTGAACATCAATATCAGCCCAAGCTTCTTTTGTACGCTGGATCAGACGAATAAATTTATTGTACAGTGCTATAACGAACACTACAACAAGGACAGCAATAATAAGAATAATAATTTCAATACTCATAATAAATGATTTTAAATGATAAAAATTCTATTTCGATTGGGTTGTAATAACCCTTTACGGCTTTGATACCGCATTGTGTCATTATAACAAATACCAACAAAAAATATAAGCTAAGAACGCAACACTTGTATACGTCGCTTAACCAAACGATATACTCTATAAACAATATATACCAATGTGCCTATAGTAGCAGTCCATGCAATAATTACCGGCAAAGCAAAAACCAATTTTATCAAGAAATATACAAACAGTATCAAACTCTCAAGCATATTGTAGGCGGCTTGTTTTACCTTGGTAAGAGGATCCCACACAACACCAAATACGGCAGCTTCGGATTCCGACACCAACGATACATGTATCGTTGACATAGAGGTTTGTCTCTCAAGATAGTTAATACGACCTTGGGTACGATCTATAGAACCGCGAACACGACTTATTTCTCTGCGTACCTGTAATATTTCCTCGATAGTATCGGCACCTTTGAGCACGGTAAGTAATTGTTGCTCTTCCGCCTCAAGATTGACAACCTCTGCTTTCTTGTCAACATATTCTTCCGTTACATCTTGGGAGTTGACCAACTCACGCGTTATCTTACTAGCTACCGCTTTTACTTCTTTCAAAACTTCATTGAATGAGTCGCTCGGGACACGCACAGTAAGCGAGCCATGTTTCTTTTGGTTTTGTGAGTCAGAAATATCAAGATCTGTTACAAATCCATTATACTTCTCTGCAAGACCTGTGATGGTTTCTGCGGATCCTTCGACACTTTCAACAACAAGAGACAACGACCCTGTTTTTATCAAAAGTCTCTCATCGGCATTATATATTTCATCTCCACCTGCGTCATAATTCCCCGTTGAAGCTTTTTGGCTTTCATAATACGATCTGTCAGATTCTTCCATAACATCAAAAACACCCGATGCACCCATTGGAGCCATGTTGTCCGATGACACTCCCGACATTTTACTTCGTGCGCCATTTAACGAACTAAGAACTATGAAAATGAGAATAAAAACAATACCGGCAAGTACGATCCACCTGACAATATGTCTATTCTTTTTAGTGCTATTTTGTTCTATGTCTTCCATAAAAATTAATATATTAGTTGATAAAGATTCTTTTTTATAATTATACATTGTATTCAAAATAAAGTAACGAACAAACCAACCCGAAGCAAGCTCTTTATACTTAAATATATTCAATCTTGAGCGCTTAAACAACGAAGAAAACGCGCAAGCGCGTTTTCTTCGTGATTCATTATTCTTTATTTATGATTCCGATCCTAGAACCCCATTCCCGGCATTCCTCCGCCCATTCCTCCCATTCCAGCGGGAGCCGCCGGTTCCGCGCCTTCTTTTTTGGGTTCTTCAGAGATCGCCACCTCAGTTGTCAAAAGCATTGCCGATGCAGACACAGCGTTCTGTACTCCGCTTCTGGTTACTTTGACCGGATCAATAATTCCTTTCTCCATCATGTCAACGATCTTTTCTTCCGAAGCGTCGTATCCTTTGTTTCCCTCCGTGCTTTTTACTTCGTTGACAACAACCGATCCTTCTTTGCCGCCATTGACCGCGATCTGATGCAAAGGAGCGGAAAGAGCATTGATCAAAATAGCATAACCTACCGCAAATTCATTGGCTTTATTGCTTTCATGCGCTTTTTTGTATTTTTCCGATGCTTTGAATTTGTCTTCCACTTTTTGGGCAACTTTGACCAAAGCTGTTCCACCACCCGGAACTATTCCCTCTTCGATCGCAGCTTTAGTTGCGTTCACCGCGTCTTCAATTTTAAGTTTTAAGTATTTCATTTCGGTCTCGGTTGCCGCGCCAACTTTGATAACAGCCACACCACCGGAGAGTTTTGCCAAACGCTCTTCCAACTTTTCTTTATCAAATTTTGAATCAGCGTCCGCTGCTTGTTTGCGCAACTGTGCAACTCTCATATCAATATCTTTTTTAGCTCCTTTTCCATCCACAATAATTGTTTTGTCTTTTGTGGCAATAACTTTTCCGGCAGAACCAAGCATCTCCATTTCTGCGTTTTCAAGTTTAATGCCTACATCTTCGGAGATAACCTGCCCGCCACAAGTTATGGCAATATCTTCCAGCATCTCTTTTTTACGATCGCCGTATCCGGGAGCTTTCACCGCAAGCACATTAAACGCTCCGCGAAGCTTATTAAGAACAAAGGTGGTAAGTGCTTCACCTTCCACATCATCGGCGATGATCACCAGATCCTTTTTGCCGGACTGCGCCAGCTTTTCCATAAGCGGTAAAATGTCGTTGACCGCTGATATCTTTTTGTCCGTAAGAAGAATTGAAGCGTCTTTAAATTCAGCCTCCATTCTGTCAGCATTGGTTACCATATAAGGCGACACATATCCTTTGTCAAATTCAAGTCCTTCCACAACTTCAGATTCAACACCGAATGATTGTGATTCTTCTACAGTTACCACACCGTCTTTACCAACTTTCTCAACTGTTTCCGCGATGATCTTTCCTACTTTCTCGGATTCCGCCGAAATTGACGCTACCTGCTTGATCTCATCTTGAGCCTTGATCGGTTTTGCCATTTTCTGTAATTCTCCCACTGCATCTTTTGCCGCCGCTTCAATACCGGCGCGAACACCGAGCGGATTTGCGCCCATTGAGGTACGTTTCATTCCTTCGGTAACGATCGCTTGTGCCAAAACAACCGCTGTGGTTGTTCCATCTCCAGCTTCGTCATTGGTTTTTGAAGCAACTTCTTTAATGATCTCCGCACCCATGTTCTCTATTTTGTCGGAAAGGTCAATTTCACGCGCGATAGAAACTCCATCGTTGGTAATGGTTGGCGCGCCAAAGCCTTTGTCCAAGACGACATTACGTCCGCGCGGACCAAGAGTAACTTTGACCGCGTTTGCCACTTTGTCAATTCCCTCTTTCAGCGCTTTTTGCGCTTTTTCATCAGATACAATTTGTTTAGACATAATGTTAGTTAGTAGTTATTAGTTGATAGTTTTTAGTAATGATTATTTTATAATCGCAAGAATACTTGATTCACTTAAAACAAAATACTCCTCATTATCGATCACAACTTCATCCGGACCATATTTTGAAAAAAGTACTCGATCCCCTTTTTTTACTTTTATCGGAATGATCTTACCCTCATCTGTCGTACGTCCTTCGCCAACAGCAACCACAACACCCTGTTCTGATTTTTCCTTGCTTACTGTATCCGGGATAATAATACCCGATGAAGTGGCAGTTCCCTCTTCGTCTCCCAAGGGTCGCACCACAACGCGATCGCCAATTGGAATAATGTTTGTCTTTTTTGTTGCCATAATATTATACTTAAATTATTAAACTGATAATTTTTAATGCTTTTAATGTAAGATAACAAAAATATTATATATTATAAACCATAATTATAATATACAAATATATCTCCAGACACTTTATAGAACAGTACAAAAATCGTATTTGTTACTCTATGTCGTCAGAAAATTATATCAGTTTCTTTGCGCTTGTCAAAAAAAAGAGTTAGCTACTCTTTATAAATATGAACAATTGACCAAAATCAGCTGTTTTCCGGAAATGGACATAAAAAACTTGCATTATATTCAAACTTTTGTATACTGACTCTCACATGGGATCACTCCTTTCATATCTACCATATATACAGATCACACTTGCTGTTATTTTGACAATAGCTATTTTATTGCAGCAACGAGGTGCGGGGCTCGGCGGTGCTTTCGGTGGCGATGAGGGGACTATTCATTATGAAAGACGCGGTTCCGAAAGGACCCTCTTCCGATTAACCATAACGCTTGCAGCCCTATTTGTACTATCTGTGTTCATCTCAGTGCTGACAAACAACACTGCCTATATTCCAACACAAAATGATACTACAAGTACTTCTACCGAAAATATTTCTATTGAGAATATAGAATTAACACCGCAAGACGGAGAAACATTCTCAATTGATGTTGAAAGTGTCGAAATCACAAACGATACAGAAGGAGTCGAAACAGAAAACACAGATATACCAAACCAATAGACACCTATTGCACAACCTTGCTTGGCGCATGCAAGCACTCAATGTATACTATACACAACGTTGAGATCCGCTATTGATAGATATAATGCCATTGTCAAAAGACATTTTGGTTTATATAAATTTGTCCGCAACCAACTTATCCTGATTATCCTGAATAAAAAACTTACTTTTAAATCATACTGCCGACAAAAACAATATTCAATTTTAAAATTTAACACATTAAGATCATATCTTAATAATTACTTAATTAATTCATAAGGAGAAACCGTGAAAACACGAAACGCGTTCCTGCATAAAATGCAGAAGACTCTTTTTTTTCCAAGAAATAGACTCCTTGGAAAAACAATATGTTCATTTTCAAAAATAGAAAAGATCCTTTTCTGTGTATTTTTTGTTGCTATTACGGCAAGTACTCTTGTCATTCTATTTCGAGTAAACAACATGCTCCTTGTGGAAATACCGATCCGTGGAGGGATGATAACAGAAGGGGTTGTTGGTACAACGCCTCCCAAAATAAATCCTATCGCAGTAAGTCCATTTACATCCCCAGCAGCGGAAAGTGATCTTATTGCTCTGGTATACTCCGGACTAATGCAAGCTCTCCCAACGGGAGAGCTGATCCCAAACCTGGCAAAAAGTTACTCTATCTCCGAAGACGGACTGACATACACTTTTGTTCTCAAAGATAATTTAATATGGCACGACGGAATGCCCATAACCAGCGATGATGTAAAATTCACTGTTTGGAAAGCACAGGATCCGGATGTCGGTAGCCGTCAACAAGCAAATTGGGACAGCGTTATTGTAGAAACTCCGGATCAAAAAACCGTGGTCTTTACATTGACCGAAACATACGCACCCTTTCTTCAAAATACCACCATGGGTATCCTTCCAAAACATCACTGGGAAAAAGCAGATCCGGAGAGATTCTCCGATCACCCGCTCAACACACGCCCAATTGGCTCCGGACCATTCCGAGTAACAAAAATAAAAACCAATGGTAATGATATTATTGAATATTATGAACTTGAATCTTTTGAAAATTACGCTTTGGGAACACCATTTATAGATACCATACGTATAATGTTCTTCACTCACAAAGAAGACCTTATAGAGGCCTATAAAGACGGCAGAATAACAAACATAAATTCTATTTCACCGGAGAAAGCACGCGAACTTAATAATGACCATCGTATAGAGTACGGATATCTCCCCCGAATATTCAGTGCTTTTTTCAATCAAAACGAAGCGGATATTTTTACCAAAAAAGAAGTCCGTCAAGCACTTGATATCGCGATCGATCGAGAAGAGATCATAAACAAAGTTCTTTTCGGATACGCAACGGAGATAATGGGGCCCCTTCCACCCGGCTCACTTGGGTATATAGCTCAAGAAAAAACCGAGGTATTGACACAAGAAGACAGAATCACCAAAGCACAAGATATTCTTGAAGAGTCCGGATGGGAACGTAACGAGAATGGAATATTTATAAAAGAGATGTCCGATAACACACTTGCTCTTTCTTTTTCTATTTCAACGACCAACGAGGCGCCGGAGCTTACTCACATTGCGGAAATATTAAAACAAAGATGGGAAAAAATTGGCGCTGAGGTTAACATAAAGTCCTTTGAGACAAAAGATAATTTAAAAAACTACGCAATACGTCCAAGAGATTATGAAATATTGCTTTTTGGAGAGATCATTGGTGTAAATTCCGACCCATATGCGTTCTGGCACTCATCACAAAGACTTGACCCGGGGTTAAATATCGCCTCGTACACTAATGTTGCTGTCGACAAAGCACTTGAAAGGGCTCGAGCAACATCAAGCAAAGAAGCGCGCGTAAAGCAATTCAAAATTTTTCAAGAAGAGATCCAAAACGATATTCCTGCAGTATTCTTGTACGCACCACAACTTATCTACGCAACAAGAGATTCTGTACACGGCATGGATCTTGACGTTGTAAACACACCATCAGAAAGATTCCTTAATGTGCACGAATGGTATCTTAAAACCGAACGTGTGTGGAAATTTTTTGCAAAATAAATACTATTCATCTCAATTAAAAAACTAAACTATAACAACAATTAACCATATATAATCTGAAATTACCATGATACAAAAAGACAGTATGAAAAGAACACCAAAAGAGAACGTCAAACGATCATTGCAAAAGACAGGAAAGCCGTCTTTTGTTATAGGGAAAAAAGCAACCCACACAAACACTACAACCCAAAAGACAACCTCGGACACTGTAAAAAAACCGGCGCGACAACGACGTTCTCGCCCGTTCGTTGCCAATACTGCTATTGCAAAAAATGCAAAAAAAAGTTCAACAAAGACAAAGCGGTCTACAACAAAAAAAAGATTTGCCAATAAAACACGAACAGCAAAACATACTCCCAAAACCACTGACAAAAAACCAAAGAAAGTAGTTATTCCTCCAATACAAAAAGGACATGTTCGCATCATTCCTCTCGGTGGAGTCGAAGAAGTGGGGAAAAACATGACTGTAGTTGAAACATATGATGACATTTTCGTGTTCGACATTGGATTCCAGTTCGTCAGCGAAGAAGAAATTCCGGGAATTGATTACATTATCCCCAACACAACTTTTTTAGAAGAACGCAAGAACAAGATCCGTGCTGTTTTGATAACACACGGACACCTTGATCATATTGGTGGTATTCCATTCATCATAGATCGCATCGGCAATCCACCGATCTACACCGCACAATTAACAGAACTTCTTATCCGAAAACGAAATGAAGAATTCCCGGAAATGAAAAAGACAAAACTTATACCATTTTCTCCCGGAGAGAGAATAAAGATAGGTAGTTCTTACATCCACTCTTTCCCGGTAACCCACTCTATTCCTGATTCTATGGGATTCTCAATAGAAACACCTGCGGGGAATATCATTATTTCCGGTGATCTTCGGCTCGACCACACTGCCGGAGTACCGTCCGACATAGAAGAAACAACGTGGGGAAAAATTGAAAAAGAAAACAATCTCTTTTTCATTTGTGATTCTACTAATGCGGAGCAATCCGGTTTTTCCACAGATGAACATACTGTGATCACTAATCTGGAAAAATTTATAAAAGAAACACACGGAAGAATGATCATAGGAACGTTTGCTTCTCAGTTTGATCGAATTACAAAGATCATTGGTATAGCGGAAAAATATAATAAAAAGATCGTTGCTGAAGGTCGAAGCATTAAGACAAACATTGAGATAGCACAACGATCCGGTCGATTCAAACCAAAGGAAGACACTCTGATACCGGTTGAAGCAATAGGAGATTACCCACCGGACAGGATCATAGTACTTTCAACAGGAGCACAGGGAGAAGAATTTGCCGCGCTTATGCGTATCGCAACCGACAAACACAAGCATATTAAACTTAACGAACGAGATACGGTACTTCTTTCTTCTTCGGTCATTCCCGGAAATGAGCTTTCGGTTCAAAAGCTCAAAGACAACCTTACGCGATACGGATTAAGACTTATCAACTATAAAACATCTGATATTCATACATCAGGACATGGAAATATTGAAGAACTGATGTGGATCAACAAAAAAGTTGGCGCAAAATTCTTTATGCCGGGATACGGGTATCATTCTATGCTTCGCAGTCATGCCGACGGTGTGATTGCAAGAGGATTTCCAAAAGAAAATATTGTAATAGCTGACAATGGAAATATTATTGATATCGATCCAAACAGACAACTATCGATCTTAAAAGAAAAAGCACCGGCAAGTGTTATGGCGGTTGACGGATTCCATATTGGAGATATCCAGGAAGTTGTCATACGAGACAGAAAAGCACTTACTAAAGACGGTATCTTTGTTATTGTAGCCACCGTCGATGCTCGTACCGGAAAAGTTCAAAAATCGCCTGACATTATCTCTCGTGGTTTTGTATACCTCCGTGAAAACCAAGACCTTTTGCGACAAGCTCGCTATATTGCAAAAAAGACGGTTGAGGATAACACTCTAAACGTACATAGTATTGATTATGATTTTGTGAAAGACCAAGTGACGGAAAGTATTAAAAAATTCCTCTTTAAACAAACCAACAAACGCCCAATGGTACTCCCCGTGATTCTTGCCGCGTAAAACTTTTCAAAAAAACCAAACTACCAAAGAGCCCCTGTAACAAATCAACCACCCTACCGACTCTGCTACAAGAGATTCTTTTTGATTAGACGCTGCAATCTGTTATCCTCACGGCATAAACAACAAAATCATGTATAATAAGAACGTTATAATTATAATGTCCTTAGCTTATTTCGTATGAACCAAAATATAAATACAACAATACAAAAAGCAGCAAGAAAAAAAACTTTTTATGTCATTTATCTGCTTGCTTTTCTGATGGCATTTCATATTGCCCTGCTTATATTTGTTGAATCAACTTTCGTAGAATCAACTCTGGAAAGACTCAGTATAAATGACATCGGAAAATTTGTGGGAATTATATACTCGGCGGCGGCGTTGGTTACTCTCATAATATTTCTTAATATATCAAAAATTCTAACAAAGCTTGGTAATTTCAAACTGGCTTTTATCTTTTTTTCTGTTGAAATATTGGCTCTTTTTGGACTTGTTTTTATAGAGTCTCCAATTTTTTTGATCCTTGTCTTCATAATTCATTTAATTGTGATGCGTCTTATCTTTTTCAATATCGATCTTTTTCTGGAAGGCAATTCTTGCGACGAATCTACCGGAACCACTCGCGGCATGTTCTTAACATCCTCAAATATCGCTTTTGTTATGGCGCCATTCATAGCCGGATTTATATTAACTAATGGGGATTTCTGGAAATTATTTTTCATTTCAGGTTTCATAATGATACCGGCGCTTCTTTTGCTCTACTTTCAGTTTCGCGATCATAAAGACCCTATTTACGATCAGGTCTCCCTTATAAACACTCTTAGAGAAATATGGCAAAGGAAAAATCTTTATAAGATAATGGTATCGGCTTTTCTTTTACGATTTTTCTATTCTTGGATGGTGATCTATACACCGATCTATTTACATAAAGAGATCGGATTGCCTTTATACGACATTATTGGAATTATCATACCAATCGCTCTTTTACCTTTTATTCTCTTCCAGTTTGTACTGGGAAAAATAGCCGACGAGAAACTCGGCGAAAAAGAAATACTAACCGCAGGATTTATTATCGCAGGATTTACCACAATGTTACTTTCTTTTGTGACATCAACAGACGTAATAGTTTGGGCGCTTCTGCTCTTTGCGACACGAGTTGGAGCAAGTTTTATAGAAATAATGACTGAAACATATTTCTACAAAAAAATTGACGCAACCGATACCCATTTGATGGGATGCTTCAGAACTCTTGTTCCTTTGGCTTATCTTGTCGGACCGTTGGTAGCAACCGGATTCCTTATGTTTTTTGATTATCAATATTTATTTGTAACTCTCGGCTTCATAATGCTTTTTGGATTAAAATACAGCCTCTCTCTTGTTGATACTAAATAATCAAATACTAAATAAACACTATGAATGAATCTAAGAAAAAACCGCAAAAAATAATAAACCTACCCGAGACAACTGTCCCGCAAAAACCATTGACCGTGCGCGAGATGGAAAAAAATTCACGTCGTCGCGTTGCTGAAATATCTGAAGAATTCAGAAAAGGATTCTCTTTCATCAAACATCACCCAAAATCAATCACTCTGTTTGGCTCAGCTCGATTTGATGAGAATAATCCTTATTACCAAAAAGCACGCCGTATCGCAAAGAGCATCTCCAAACTCGGATATGCAGTTGTAACCGGTGGCGGACCCGGCATTATGGAAGCCGGAAATCGCGGCGCACTCGAAGGTGATGGCAACGAGCACTCTATTGGTATTTGTATTCGTCTCCCTCACGAACAGATCACCAATCCATATGTGACCGACGGGCTTGAATTTAAGTATTTCTTTTCAAGAAAAGTAATTCTCTCTTTTTCTGCGGAAGCATATGTGTATTTCCCTGGTGGATTCGGAACAATAGATGAGTTCTTCGAGATACTTACTCTTGTGCAAACAGGTAAGATCGAAAAAGTGCCGATCGTGCTTGTCGGAGTCGAGTACTGGAAACCTCTCGATCAATTCATTCAGAAAACCCTTCTTGAGAAATTCAAAACAATAAACGAAAAAGATATGGATCTTTACACTATTACAGATGACGAAGACGTTGTGTTGGATATTGTAAAAAAAGCACCGTTGAGACAGGAATAAAGGATGCGGACTTCTACAAAATATTTTAACGCTCTGAAAAATATGACCATCTGTCCTATTCGATCGGTGCAGAACCAAGCAACATCTTCTCGAAAAACTTTCCCACGATATGAATAAGCAATCCAAAAAGAAGTAGCCCTACAAACCTTGTCCCGATTGAGACGATCTCCCCCAAAATAGTATCGGGTGTTACCTGCGAGATACCGCCAAGCGTCAACTTTGCCGCCCACAACATTCCAAGTGGAATATTTGCAAATGCCGGATTATTCCCTTCAACCAAATAGATCGTGGTGCCAAAAACAAGCACCGTCATGGTAAGTGTGAGAATGTAGATTTGAATAGAAAGACGTTGAACCGCTTTTACACCATCGGTGCTCGATCCTCCTTTTCGGATCCGCATCATTTTTAACAATCGCACCATACGAAGAAACCGCAAGATGCGGGTGATACGCGCAACTTTCAAGAAGCTCAAATTCGTTGCTCCCAAATATGTAGGGATCACCGCAATTAGATCGACAAGTCCGTAGAAGCTAAAGATATATTTCAATTTCTTCTCTTCCGCGATAAGACGAGCAAGATACTCAAAAGAGAACAATACCACCGTCACCCATTCAACGATCTTAAAGAGTTCCGTATACTGTCCAAGTGATTCGACCGTCTCCAGTACGATAAACAAAACCGAGACAAGTGTGATAAGTGCAAAAAAGTTGTTCACTCTCATATACAGTGGAGATCCAATTTCAACAAACGCTCGTTTAAGTAATTTCATACCAACAAATTTTGAGATAAATTCTAATGTCTTGTTATCAGTATACTTGATTTTTTATTATTTACATCAATGGACACTTCCCCTCCAATAGGAAACGTGACTAGCGGGCTTGTGTGCCCAAAGTCAACATTTGCAACGACCGGAATAGAATTAAGTTCTTTTTTGGTTTTAATGATCTTCAAGATCTTTTCATTTGTCATATTGCTCGCTTTCTCAAAACGCCCGATCACGACCCCCGTTACTTCGACAAAATCCGATCGATGGATAAGAGCTTGAATATGTCGATCAAATATCGAATCGCGAGTTTCACTATCGTCTTCAAGAAACAATATTGTATTTTTGAATACCGGGGAAAATTCCGTTCCTTGTAGCAAATTGAATGTATCCAAATTTCCTCCAACGATCTCTCCCTTTGCCTTGCCGTCATTTATAACCAACCACCCATCATTTGGTATGAGCACACGGTCTTCTTGATCCATAAACCACACATCATTACTCCAATTTTCAGACTGGATAATTTGGTATTGATCTTCAGAAAAGACCACTTGTTTAAAAGCATCCATAGTATAGTCAAAATATTTTTCTTGAGCAAAGGTCGAGTACGCGGGACCTGTATATGTTACCAGACCTGTCTTTGCAAAAATGGCATTCTCAAGCGCTGTTGTATCAGAATATCCAATAAATATTTTTGGATTATTTCGTATCAAATCGTAATCGAGATATTTCAAAAGCTGATTGCAATTGAACCCACCGATCACCGTAATTATCATTTTCACCTCTTTGTCGGAAAATGCTTCGTGCAAATCCTCCACTCTAGATTCAATACTTGAAGAAGAAAACTCGTCCATCTCTTCAATATGTTTACCAAACGTTACCTTCAAACCCATTTTATCAAAACGTCGTTTTGCGATTTCACGATTCTCTTTGGAGATAATACCAAACGATTGTGAAGGCGCGACCACCCGCACCATATCTCCCTTTTGTAATTTTTGCGGATATACTTTTTCTATCATATTGTTAATACTGCCTGTTTTTCATTCGATTCGCAACTTTCTTTATTTTCTTCAAATCTCCGCAGAAGTAAATACCGGCTTGGTTAAGTTATTTTAGTTTTGGAGGTACTCTCCCACCGACTTTACGCTATTGTTTTTTGCCACAATATTTTTATAATATTACACACTTTTCTTTGAAAAAATATGTTTTTGTTTAGCCGTAAAACCAAGCCTCTTATCCACATGAGAAACCCACAGAGAAGTGGTAAAATGTATTTATCTATCAATAAAAATGGGCGAGTTTTCAATACATAAAATAATAACGATCTGGCGACAATATAGACATGCTTTGGGGGCGTTTCTTTTACTGATACTGATTGCAATTGCAATTAGTATTCCTTTCTCTCCATTCTACACCGTGCTCTCTGCCTCCTACACATGGACACAAACCAACTGGTCTGGTGGGGCTACGGTAAACACGCCAAGCCATCCTGGAGATCAAAGCGGGTGGAATGAGTTTAGCGCGCAAGATGGAAACATAACCGCAACAACAAGTTTGTCTCTTCTTTTAGCCGGCAGTTCAACAACCCACACAACTGATACAGACTTTAATTTGGGTGCCACAAGCAGTATTTCAATTATAGGAACAGGGACCGCTTCATATCTGAAACTTGTGGTTGACAAGACTGTTGCGCCATCTGTGGAATGGCAAAGAACAACGGCATTAGATTCCCAAAAAGATTTATACTACAAAGATATAGCGATAGACTCAAACGATAATATCTATGTGATAGGTAACCATCCAGATATAAGTATTCAAAAATATGACACGGATGGGAATTATACGACCTTTTCATCCCTTGGCGGATTTTATAGTTCATTGGCGATAGACCCAAACACAAATGATGTTCTCGCAATCAGCGGAGACAATTTGGAGTCTGTCTTACTTAAAAAATACAACTCAAGCGGTACGGAGCTTTGCAGCACAAGCACACCATTTACCACAAACATTGCGGTCGATAGCAGTGGTAATATTTACACCTCGTCAAACTCCTCAGCAGTAACAAAAAGGAATTCCTCATGTATTCCGCAATGGACTGTCCCGGGATATGGTGTATCAGGATCTGGAGGAGGAATCGCCGTTGACTCAAATGGTAATATTGGAATAACAGTAGTACGAAATAGTACTAACTATTCATGGGAAAAAAGTTACGCCTCAACAACAGGAGCAGAACGGTGGTCTAATCAAACGGAGATCGACGGTACAAGTAGCTATATTTTGGGATATAGTATGTATGTTGATGCAGACGGAAGTTTTTACGCCTCGGGAAATGCCGATGACACATACGGTTGGATCGTAAAATACAACAATTCCGGTTCAAAACTTTGGCATAAGACCGGAGTTGGAACATATCAATACAGTTATCCAAATTCTATTGCCGAAAATTCCTTGGGGTATATTATTTATGGAGGCAATAGAACTAATTACCATCTCTTTTCTCTTAGAGCGCGGGATCCTTCCAACGGAGATCTCATCTGGTCAACAGAGACAACTGTTGGTGTTAGTTCACCCACTCTTGCATATGGGGTTGTGGTTGATTCGGAAGATAATATCTATATAGCTGGAAAATCACAAAGCATTCACGGTAAAGACCAAGGAGAGCTTGTCAAGTTCGCTCCATCATATTCTCCCTCCGGCACATGGGAGTCCCCTTCCGTTGATACCGGCACCTCGTCTGCATTCACCACCTTGGAATGGAGTGCCACCACCTCGGCAAATACAAGTGTGGAGTTCCAGATCGCAAGCAATAGCGACAACAGTACGTGGAATTTCATCGGGCCGGATGGTACAGCAAGTACTTATTATGCAACGAGCGGGAATGCTATTCATTGGAGCCACAGTGGTGATCGGTATGTAAAATACAAGGTATTTTTGGAGACAAGTGTTGGAAGCGAGACCCCGACACTCGGTGATATCACTATCAATTACGGCACCTACTCCTCCTCCGGAGATATCACCTCCTCCGCATACAACACTACCGACTACACCAACCTTCTGGCAGACATTGAATGGTCTGAAACACTCGCAACATCAACTAACATTCATTTTCAGATAAGAACAGCGACAACTTCAGCAGGACTTGCATCGGCGCAGTGGTATGGTCCGACAGGGACAACTAGTTACTTTACAGACCCGACAGGAGGAGAACCTCTCCCCTCTGCAATATCCGATGGCATTGATGATCAATGGATGCAATACAAGGCATATCTAACAGGAGATGGTACTCACACGCCGGAGCTGGAAGATATCACCCTATCGTACGTGGTTAATGCCACGCCTGATGTAGAAAATGTGTTAAATGATCCATCGGGCGCGCTAGATCAAAATGGAGACGGAAGCATTGATCTGATCTATGAAATATCAGATGGGGACAATACAACGGCTGAGAGTTATTTCTTTTATGATATTGGGATCACTTTGGCAGATGAAGGAGGTGCACTGAGTTCTGTTGATACTACAAATGTGGTGATCAGTGGTTCAAGTGTATTCCCTTCCTCGGGTACTCTTTTGATAGACAATGAGATACTTAATTATTCAAACAACAGTACTTCAACCGCAACCCTAAGTGGTATTGTTCGTGGTGAATGGCCGGGGACAGCAAGCTGGACAACAGCGGCGGCAGAACATACCAATGGTGCCACAGTGTACCTTTTGGCAAGTACCACAACGGGAGTAGGTTCACACACTGTAAGTGCAACATCAACGAGTTTCAGTGGAACTCTTTCCCCTGTCACAGATATCTCCGGAACATATCTCACAGATGCGACGATCGCTGTCGCCGTTAATGACGGAGAGTTGGGTAATATGATAGACGTGGCAACAAGCAGTTCCTTTGTATTGGATACAATAAACCCGACGGGTGGATCACTTTTGCATGATTCTCTGAATGATCAATTGACCATCTCCGTAACTGACAACTCTCCCACTGCCATGAAATTATCTAACAACAATGACTTGGGTGCGGACGGTGTAAATGCCGATTCTGGAAACTGGATCGCTTACGGTACCGACGGTAATGTTGACGGCTATGGCGATACTCCTCTTGCGGGTTCGGTCAACAAAAGCTGGACTGGCACCGACGATGCAATAGAGACCGTATATGTGCAATTTAAAGATTATAAGGGTAATCTCTCTTCTGTCTATTCGGTAGATACTCCACGTGTTCCGGGTAATGTTATTTATCAGGATGTATCCAATTTGATCACAGAAGACTTCAATCTCTTTGTCGCATGGGGCGTCATCCCAAACCCCGATCCGGGTTTCACACATTACAAGGTGTATCGTTCAACAGGCGGTGCGTATAGTTTGTTCAAAACTATCACAGACAGATTGGAAAACTACTTCATTGACACAGGTCTTTCAACCACCACGGAGTATTCATATAAAGTCCATACCGTTGATAATGATGACAACACTTCAGAGTATAGTTTGGTAGTAACTGATGTACCTAACGGACAAGGAGGGAGCGATCTTACTCCACCGTCCATCACTAATGTGCAGTCAGAAAATCTGTTGCCACAGGGAGCAACGATCATATGGACGACCGATGAGCTTGCAGATGGTACTGTAGGATATTCTGAAGATCTTGGATATGGCACAGAAGTAGGTGCGCCTACCATGACTACCTCACACAGTGTAGTATTAAATGGACTTACTCCCGACACTACATACAACTACCGCATACGCTCGAGTGATCCAAATGCCAACACCTCTGATTGGACAAGTAACTACCAGTTTGCCACTCCTCCGGGTGCTCAGATCAGTAACGTAACCGTAACAGAAACCACTAATGTATCCGCTACCGTCGCTTGGATCACCGATGTGGCTGCCGACTCCTACGTGGTGTACTCTGTCAATGCGAACATGGCAAGTTCAAGCGAGATTGGTACGGCATCCCTCGCAACTAACCACTCTGTACAACTTACCGTACTGTCTGAAGGTCAAACATACTACTACTATGTGAAATCAACAGACAGCGGCGACAACACTTCCATCAACAATAACGCCGGCAACTACTACTCCTTTGTAACAACCATCGACAACACGGGGCCCGTGATATCGAGTGTGACCGTTGCAACAGTAAGTGATACGTCGGCAACTCTCACGTGGACAACCGATGAGAACAGTACTTCACAGGTAATGTATGGTGAGACAGTCGGTTATGGTGCGTCATCTACTCTCGACAGTACTTTAAGTATTCAACATTCAGTGACTCTAAGCGATCTTACCAAAGAAACACAGTACTACTTTAAAGTGTCATCAACCGATGCGGGATCGAACAATACCGAAGATGATAATGGCGGTGTCGGATATACGTTTGAAACAACAGACAATCCGGGAATAACACAGATCATAGAAGCTGATGCGCCACCGGTGTATACCGATACGAGTGCTCCGAATGTGGCAAGTGTTTCTGTTACAAATATAGGGTCAACAACGGCAACTGTTTCGTGGA
>JAGLOS010000018.1 GCA_023137615.1 Minisyncoccota bacterium
ATCGATCAACTCTTGCAGTTCTTTATTTTTGAAATCGGTTACTTCAAGAGCTTTTTTACGCAAGACAGGATGACCGAGTTGGGAAATTTGAAGTAATTTTGACATTTTTGTTATTTATCCTCTTCAACGACAACTGTCAGTTGCGCGGACTTGTCTTGTATATGTATTTCCACAGTATACTTTCCAAGTTCTTTGATCGGTTTTTCTAATTTGATATGTTCAACATACAATTCAAGACCGAGTTTATTTTTTATGTGTTCTAACAACTTTTCTGCGTGAATTCCCGCAAAAAGGTGCCCCTTTTTGTTTGCTTTTTCTTTAAGAGTAATGGTGGCGTCCTTTATCTTATTAAGCTCCTTTATGAGAAGGGCTTCCGTTTCCTTGGTCTTTTCCTCATGAAGAGATTTCACAAGCTCAAGACGAGCAAGCGCCTTTTCTGTTGCAATCTCTGCTAATTTGTTTGGCAGAAGAAAATTGCGTGCATATCCGGGCGCGACATTTTTGCTTTCGTATTGTTTTCCAACTTTTGCGACATCTTTAAGTAATATTACTTTCATAATTATTTTATGGGTTAATGACAAGCCCACACATAATGCAGGTTTCTGCATTATATATAAAAACTACAAAAAAGCAAAGTGTTGTTAGGTTTTAGCTTATAGGTTTCAGGTGTTAGGGAAAATACGCTTAAGTGCGTTTTCTAAAAACTAATAACTACAAACTAATTACTCGACTTCGAATGGAGTATCTCGATAGCTTTGTCGATCTGTGGATCTCTGTTTTCTTTGAAATCTTCCAATGTTCGTTCTATTTCGATGTCCGGTGCAAGTCCTTGGTCTGAGATCGAGACACCTTCCGGGGTTAACCAACGTGCAATAGTGATCTTTAAGGACGTACCGTCACTGAGATCAACGAGTTCTTGAACAGAACCTTTTCCGAAACTTTGTTCACCCAGAAGCGGTGCAATATCATATTCGGAAAGAGCTCCGGCGAGAATTTCAGATGCTGACGCAGAGCCGCGATTTATCAAAATAACCATATCGAAATTGTAATCTTTGAGAAGAAAGTTACCTTGGGTTCTGTGTTCCAATTCCGACCTCGACTCTCCGAAGCTCTCTCGAGCGACGAGTTTGCCTTTCGGAAGAAATGTTCCGGCAATATCAACCGATGCCTCCAAGAACCCTCCCGGATTATTTCGCAGGTCAAGAATAAGTTTTTTTGATCCGGAATGTTTAAATTCGTTGATAGCTCTTGCGAACATACTTGGGGCGGTTTCATAAAAACTATATAGTTCGATCACAAATATTCCATCTTCACGCAGTCTATATTCAAGTACGGGAATACTGATGGTGTCTCTGATAACAGGTATTTCAAGAACATCTTCTTCCCCTTCTCTCACTATCGTGAGCAGTACTTCTGTGCCTTTGATCCCCCTGATCATACCGACTGCTTCATTTAAGGAAAGGTCGTATGTCGGAGTTTCGTCTACTTGAATTATCTTGTCACCGGACAAAATACCGGCCTTGTCAGCAGGTGTATTTTTCAAAGGCGAAATAACACTCAGTATATTATCTTGTATTCCAACCTCCATACCGACCCCTCCAAAACTGCCGCTCACGTCTTCTTCAAATTGTTTTGCTTCTACGGGAACAAGGAACGTCGAATACGGATCATCTAAAGACGAAACAAGCCCGTCTATCGCGCCCCATATTTTCTCTTCGTCAGTGGGCATTTCAGATGTAACATATTTCTCATTGATGAGATTCCAGACATGCCAAAAAGTATCAAGATCGACATCTTCCGGTATTTGCGGAGGCGGGTCATTTACAAAAAGATCGAAAATTCCCAATTCCACCGAGTTTTCGGATGTTTTTGTGGCTACGCTTGTTTTGCCGGCAAAAACACCGGCGCTAAACGAAACGACGATAATAAATATTGCCGAGAAAGCAATTAAAGTATGCGAGTATTTTTGATTCATTAAAATATTATCGCAAACTATCCACTTGTGGTCAAATACACCAAGATATATACTTAGAGTTAATATTATGATATCAAGATATACTCACAAAAAACTCAACTGGATAGATTTGGAATCACCGACAAAAGAGGAGGTGCGCGAGGTAATGGATGAATACGGTTTTCACCCGCTTATTGCAGATGAATTACTCTCACCTACTGTTCGTCCCAAGGTTGATCTCTATGATAATTTGATCTATCTCATCATTCATTTCCCCGCCGTTTCTTATGTCAACGGTCACAGTGGCACACAGGAGATCGATTTTGTGATCGGAAAAGATTTTCTCATTACAACTCACTATGAACTTGTTGATCCACTTCATGAGTTTTCTAAAGTATTTGAAGTAAATTCTATTCTAGATAAAAGTGATATGGGAAAGCATGCAGGTTTTCTCTTTTTTTATATCATAAAAGAACTCTATAGAAAACTCATCCTTGAATTAGACCATATCGATGAGCAGCTTGAAGATATCGAAGAAAGGATATTTCTTGGAGAAGAGCCGGCTATGGTCAAAAAAATATCGAGAGTTAATCGCGATCTACTCAATGTTCGCCAGGCTATTCGACCCCATAAAGAAGTGCTCGACTCATTTGAGTTGGCGGGAACGCAGTTCTTTGGAGATGATTTTACATATCATCTTCGGTCGATCATTGGTGAGTATTATAAAGTTTTCAATATTCTCGAAGGACACAAAGAAACCGTGCTCGATCTGCGTGATACCAACGATTCGCTTCTTACGACAAAAACCAACGAGACTATGAAAACTTTAACAATAATGGCTTTTATGGCTTTTCCTCTTACTCTCATTACCGGAGTTTTTGGAATGAATATTAAATTTATACCATTCGCTGAAGACGAGAATGGTCTTTTGGCTATTTTGGGACTTATGACTGTAACAGGAATAGTGATGTTTATTTATTTCAAAGTTAAAAAATGGATCTAAGAAAGAGTAAAAAGTATAGGGTAATTAAGTATAAAGTTAAAAATGCACAAAGTGCATTTTTTGTTACCTTGATTCTTTGTTCATAATTCATTATTCTAGATAGATATATGGATATAAAGATCTACAACACAATGTCGCGATCGAAAGAGACCTTTAAACCCCTTGAAAACGGGCGTGTTGGTTTTTATCAATGCGGCCCCACTGTTTATTGGACGCAACATCTTGGCAATATGCGAGCTGTTGTTTTAGCGGATTTGATCGTGCGCTCGTTGAGATATGCCGGATATGATGTTACTTTTGCTCGCAACTACACCGACGTTGGACATATGACGAGTGATGAAGATACTGGCGAGGATAAAATGGAAAAAGGCGTGAAACGGGAAGGACTGTCTCCTTCGGAGATTGCCAATAAATATGTTGCCGTCTATGAACAAGACGTAACAGACCTTAACACTTTGTCCCCTGATTTCAAACCAAGAGCCACAGAGAACATTGACGGAATTATTGAGATGACCCAAACTCTTCTTGATAAAGGATATGCTTACACAACTCCCCTTGCCGTTTATTTTGACGTTTCAAAAGCAAAAGATTATACACGGCTTTCCAGACAAAAAATGGAAGATACGATCAAAGGCGCGGGCGGCGGAGAGGTGGAAGATCCGGACAAAAGACACTCGGCGGATTTTGCCTTATGGATCTTCAAAGCGGGAAAACATAAAAACGCTCTGCAGTTTTGGACTTCCCCGTTTCGATCGCCGCTGGTTTCAGGCGGCGAAGGTTTCCCCGGGTGGCATATTGAATGTTCCGTTATGAGCAAAAAACATCTGGGCGCGACACTGGATATTCATATGGGCGGTATAGAACATATTCCTGTTCATCACACCAATGAGATCGCACAAAGCGAATCCGCCAATGATGCTCCTTATGTAAACTACTGGATACACAACGAGCATTTACTTGTAAATAACGCCAAGATGTCAAAGTCTGAAGGAACAAGTTACAGTTTGGCGGAGGTAAAAGAAAAAAGATACAACCTACTTGCGTTGCGGTATTTCTTCTTGCAGGCACATTACCGCTCTAAGCAGAATTTTACATGGGAGGCGCTGGATGCGGCACAAAAAGGTCTTGATAATTTATATAAGCAAATATCCATACTTGGAAGTAAAAAAGGAGCTGTAAATGAAGAGTTTAAAAAGGAATTCGTGGAAGCTCTTGCTGATGATTTCAATACTCCAAAAGCGCTTGCACTTGTGTCCAAACTTTTCAAATCTGATATTGCAAACGCCGACAAACTAGCTACAATTTTAGATTTTGACAAAGTGTTTGGGCTTAAGATCAAAGAAGTGGCGCAAGAGATGTCTCAGGAAAAAGATATTCCCGAAGAAATACAAAATTTGGTTACTGAACGTGAAACCGCTCGCCAAAATAAAGACTGGGCTGAGTCGGATAAACTCCGCGATGAAATTCTCGTCAAAGGTTATGAGGTGTTAGACACGCAGACAGGTCCAAAGATTGTGAAGAAATAAAATACCCCTCTTTGCAAGAGGGGTATTTGTCTGGGGTAATTAACTTTTTAATTATCCCAGTTATAAAAAACGTGCTATTTCCGCTGCTTCTATTGCCTTTTCTTTTAGTTCTTTGGCTCTGGCGACAGTTTCTTCTTTTTTTGTAAGAGATAACAGGGTGGAAATTTCTTTTTCTTTGATATGAAATTTTTTCAAAAGAAATTCTTCTATTTCTCTCCGAACCGGTGTTATAGGTCTTACCAAATGCAAACTAGACGCAAGAGCATACGGCGCGACTCTCTCACTGATCTTTTTGACAAGCTCCAAAGAGTCAAAAAGATAACTTACAAATGTCAACTTCTCCATCTTTTCGTCGTCTATTCCGATGTCTTCGTATTTGATTCTGAATTCTGATAATATTCTTTCCAGTTCTTCAATTTTACGAACTGTCGGGTTTTCCTTGATCTTTTGCAGAAGTTTTTTGGCTTTTTCTATATTTTTTTTCCGGAGGTTTATTCCGGTTACTATGGTTAATTTCGTTAGATCATCTAATTTTGTTGAATCATTTGAATCATTCATATTTTTCTTTTTCTATTTGATAATTAAAATTCCAAAATTTATAAAATAGCAAAAGACCTGAAATCGACCATTATTTCAAAGTACTTTTACTAGGTGCTAATTCTGCATACTTTAACGGTTTTGTCAAGCTTTGAGTACCCAAGTTCAAGAAATAATTGCAACCCCTAGAAAAAGAGAAAAGGGGACGTTTTTGTCCCCTTTTTGTGTATCTCATGTTTACGTTTCGCTTATTTGTTAAGCGCCGTTTTGTGCTTTCGAGATTACCTCGAACAGTTCTTGATTGAGAAGTGTTTCTCGAAGAGTGTTTTCAATGATCTTGATCTTTTTGTTCTCGATGAGCTCAATGAGCTCGCTGTGATAAAGTATTTCGTCACAGCGGGTCCCATTATGAGTCGCAAGAACGAGACATTGTCTGCCATTTACGTTTGGCTTCTCTTCATATTCCTCTTTCAAGGTCAAATTTGTGCCACCCCATTGGAAATAGACACGATACGGATACGTCTTCATGTGATTAGTTCCTCCTTGTTTTATTTTTTGCCCCTTAAGCTTTTAAAGAACAAGCTGTTAAAGAACAAAAAACCGGCCCTTTACGCAGAGCCGGTTTTTTGTTCCTTAAAGATTTGGTGTGAAAATTTACGTGTTTTTTTCTAAATCCAATGCGAAACTACCGGTCCTGCCAGGCCAGATAAAGTAAAAAAAGAAAAAAGAAAATTTCTGTAAAATATTATGTGATCGCATAAAGAAATTATATACTAGCAAAAAATAGAGTCAATAGTAATATACGCAGGTATGCATATATCAAATCATATAAAATACGTTAGCATGACAACCGGATTATCCCCAGTTTTTGACAAGTATTGCTTGTACTGTTGTTTCTTTTTGTTAATATACAGATATGCACAAGCAACCGACAAACACTCTAGTTCTGCTAGTTCTCGTTATCAAGCGAAATGTTTCGTCGGGTTTAGCTAGTGTATAAAAATACACAGACAAATAAGAAAGAGAAAACCTGACGAAACGTCAGGATTTTTTGTTCCTCACAGTATTAAAGAGAAAATTTGGTTTATCAAACCAACCATAAGTTTTGATCTTTGTCCAAACAAGACAAGTTCTTTCATTTTAAAGAGTTTTCGTACATTCGAAAAGGTAAGTGTGGAGAACAAATTCTCCAAAAAAACACCGATACCGAAGTGACAACTATCTCAAGTCACTCCTCTCTTTAAATGAACTTATAAATTTCTCTTTATGCTGAAGGTCCAAAACTTTCTTTTTTGTCACCAGTTCTTTTTACGAAGGGTCTCGATCGACCACAACAAACGAGCTTTGAAATTGTAACAATGTACAATTTCACAATTAAAGGTTAAAACAAGCGTGGGAAAATAATTCCCAAATCAACGCCTCTGTCCGGTTAAAACTGGCAATAAATAATAAGTCCACTTTTTCCATCCTTTGAGTCAGCTCGTTCCACAGGGAGGTAATCTGTTCGCAGCACCTCCCTTTTTTTATCCACCAAATTATTGTTTAGTTATTTTTATCGCTTTACCTATCACCAGCGCCTCGGTGATCTTTTTGTAAGCCGATGATAGTATTCGCTGAAAAGTGCTTTGTGATGTTTTCATCATTTCGGCACACTGCGTTTGATCCAGATCTTTTAAATTTTTCAGCCGAAGAGCTTCCAACTCCTCAGTGGTTAGTTCTACATTTTCCAAAAATCTCATTGGGATACCTTGCGGCTTGAAATATGTTGCATTTGGTTCAAATTTGATCTTTCGGTTGAGTCTCGGTCTCGGCATAGATCTGTAAATTGTTATTTTATTAAAATCATTGTTATTCTTTTGTAATTTCACACAAGGAAGTCCTGCTCCGCCCTCTTTCCTTGGGGCGGAGTTTTAACTCCCTTTTTCGGCGATGAGACGAAGTGCTCTTATTTTTCAGTCTTTTTTAGTTCAGCGATGTATTCTTTGATGTCTTTCATCTCTTCTTCCAACATTTCCAACTCTTCAGACATCATTTCTATTTCTTCCTCCTTCGTAATTCTTGGTTGATATGGGTAATATCCGCCAAATCTACCAAAACCACATCCGCGACCTCCTTGCATTCCAAATCCGCCGCCGAATCCTCCTCCGCAAGGACCCATTCCCCGACCGGTTTCCGGTCCCATACCACAAGGACCTGTTCTATCAAATCTAGGCATAATATTTATATGATTATTTAAATTGCTAAATAGTTTGATAGCTCGACCTTTGTTTTTACAACGCTATCTTATTATGAGTATATACCCATAACATATTGTCGTCAAGCTTAAATAAATTCGGTGTTGAGAACTACATCTTACTTTTTAAATACGCTTTGCGTTTTGTCTCCGGAAACTTTTCGATAGCATAGCGTAACATAGTGCGTGGCATGGTCTTGTAATGTCTCTTTAAAAATTCTTCTTCTTTATTCTGATCTCGCTTCCCCACTTCTCTAAGCATCCAACCGACCGCCTTGTGAATGAGGTCGTGATCATCGCGTAAAAGTATTTCTGAAATTTTGAGAGTATCTTCAAAACTATTATTTTTTATAAACCAAAATGTTGAGAGGATCGCAATACGTTTTTCCCAAAGATCTTTTGATCGTGCATACTTATACAGAACATCTTTGGGTTGTTGGTATTCATACAGGTATTTCCCCACTATTTTATCAGCAGACAGATCGACGAGGTCCCAATTGTTAATTCCCTTACGATTTTTCAAATAAAACGTAACTATCTTTTTAAATCCTTTTTCTTTCGTTCCCAAAGTTTTTTGTACAAGTAAAAGTACGCCGAGCAGACGCTCCTCATGATATTTGGAGGAAAGAAGTTTTTCGACTATTTCATACGGAGTATTTTTATATTTCTTTGCGACACTTCGTGTATTTGGAACAGAGATACCTAGAAAAATATCACCTTCACCATACTGCCCCTTCCCTGTCTTGAAAAAATTTTGATAGATCGCGATCTTGTTCGGACGGATATATGCATGCAGATCTTTTTTGATAGAAGCTATGTTCATATGAGTATTATGCCACATAAACAAAAATCGCCACCCTTGAGCAGCAATTTTTGTTTGTATTCATATAACTCTCTTATGTTTCCCCCGAGTTATTGAGTTCTCCATAAAATGAATACTACTTATATTATATTTCTCTATTTTGCAAACAGCAAGTAGCTCAAGGTAGGCACTGTGGATAAAAGAACCGAAAGGTCGAGCACTTCATACGCGACCCCTTTTAGATCATTGAGTTTGTACTCCAAAAGAGTCTCATTTTGGGCTTGTAATAACGGGTATTAAACCCAGAGCAAACCTTACAGGTTCTGTCCACTCATTGGATCTTTTATTTCGCTTTGCTTATAAAAGCTCTCAATGAGTCTTGCGAAGCTCCAAGTATTCGCTTCTCACTCCGGACTCAATTTTGAGTTCGCTTCGCTCCATTTTTATATTTCTCTCGCTCTACGTCGCTAATAAAGATTTTGGAGTTTTTTCTGTTAATTTTCCCATTCGTACACCGCGTCCGGCGGCTAAAATAACTGCTTGCATAATATGTGTAACAAATTTTATGATAAAAAAGTCATTTTGTGCACATCTTTACCACAGATTGACTTTATTTTGATCTCTTAGTAAAGAGATATTTTGTGGTAGAATCATTGTGATGGCAAAAACATTCAAGGATAATAAGCTCAGAATTCCACCACAGGATCTTGATGCTGAGAAAGCATTGCTTGGTTCTATTATGCTTAAATCGGATGCGATGCATGATATTGTTGACTTTCTTTTTGATGATTCATTCTATGCCGAACGACATCGAAAAATATTTCGATGTATGATGGATCTTTACAACAAGAATGATCCGATCGACCTGCTTTCTGTCTCATCACGACTTAAAGAAAAGAAAGAGCTTGAACAAGTAGGTGGCAATACATATCTTACAGAACTTTCCGAAGGCGTTCCCTCTTCCTCCAATGCAAAACATTATGGCGAAATCGTGTACAAGAAATATGTCTTGCGAAATATTATCAATGCGGCGGATCATGTTGCAGAGCTCGGATATAGCGAACAAAAAGAGCTTGAGCATATTGTAGATGAAGTGGAAAAGAAAGTGCTTGAAGCTACAAATATAGGAACCGGACAAAAATTTATACAAATTAAAACAACACTTGATGAGGCGTGGCAACGGCTTGAAAAGTTGCATGAGAACAAAGGGCAAGAATTGCGCGGAGTAAGAACGGGTTTTGCCGGTATTGATAACAAACTCGCAGGTTTTCAGAAGTCAGACCTTATTATTCTCGCCGCTCGTCCTTCTGTTGGTAAAACTTCCCTTGCTCTTGATATTGCTCGTTACAGTGCGATCAAACACGGCACGAAAGTCGGATTATTTTCCCTTGAAATGGCATCTCAGCAACTTGTTGATAGAATGCTTGCGGCGCAATCCGGTGTCGATTCATGGAAATTGCGCACAGGGCGACTTAGTACTGATGAGGAGTTTGCAAATATTCAAAAAGCGATGGGAGAACTTTCCTCCGCTTCGATCTTTATCGACGACAATTCAAGCAGTACTGTGCTCACTATGCGTTCGATCGCACGAAAGATGAAAAAAGAGCACGGAATTGATCTTATTATCATTGATTATCTCCAACTCATTCATCCAACCAAGAATTACGATTCAATGGTCAATCAGATAACCGAGATATCTCGTAACCTTAAAGGACTTGCCAGAGAGCTTGAGGTGCCGGTGCTCGCTCTTTCGCAGCTTTCTCGTGCTGTTGAGCAGCGCGGTGGCAAACCTCGCCTCTCCGACCTGCGTGATTCCGGATCGATCGAACAAGATGCCGATGTGGTTATGTTTATTCATCGAGATGACAAGAACAACGAGAATTCAGAAAAGCCCGGTATTGCGGAAATTCTTATTGAAAAACACCGAAATGGTCCGACGGGACGTGTGGAATTATACTTCAACGAAAAACTTTCTTCTTTTGAAAATCTTAACAACAGTGATTATGGCGATACAGAAAAGGCGTCAGAAGCATTCGATAATTTTTAATACAGAACCCATCTCATGGATCCATTTTCTAAATTAGTCGAATTATTTATGCGTTTTCCGGGAGTTGGCGCACGACAAGCACGGCGTTTTAGCTATTTTCTTTTGGCACAAGATCCTGATACACTACAAAAACTCTCACAGAATATTCTTCAACTGAAACGCCATATGACACAATGTACGCATTGCTATAGATATTTTAATTCCGAATATACTCCAGACAAAGATACTTGCCCTATTTGTGATGGTCCGAACACAGACAAAACAACGCTAATGATCGTTGAGAAAGATGTTGATATAGAGAGTGTTCGAAAAAGCGCGGCATTTGATGGAAGATTTTTTGTGCTTGGAGGACTTATTTCTCTTTCGTCAAAAAAAAGTGTGCCCAAAATACGTACCGGTGAATTGATCAATGAGACAGATCGTTCAGCAAAAAAAGAGGGTTTAAAAGAGATCATATTTGGTCTTACATTGAATACGGAGGGAGAACATACACGGGAAATACTCATGGAAAAATTAAAACCTCTTACACAAAAATATTCACTTACGGTTACTACTCTTGGTCGTGGATTTTCCACCGGCACGGAGCTCGAGTATTCTGACGACGACACGCTCAAGAATGCGTTAAAGAATCGATATTAAATGCTCCCCCGCAGTAGAACTGGGGAGAATTCTTTTTGATTAAAAAAGAAAAATCCCCACAGTACACACTGTGGGGATTATCATGTTCATCCGAATAAATAGGAAACAACAAAATATAGAATAAATGCTATACCCAAATAAAAAGCTGGCAAAGCAGATCCCCAAGGATCAATAAAACGACATTTCTTGTTCCCTATTTTCGTTCTCCAACCCGTACAGTACAAGTCGAGAACTGTAAAAGTAAACCAACTTATAAGATGTGTCGTAATCAACACGACGCCAATTACGAGCACGACTTCAGACGCTGAGACGTTTAACATAATATTTATTTGATTATCAAATTGCTAATAAACAATCTTAAACTATCATAAAATACTGTGTAGTCAATGAAAACAAAAACAAAAAACACCCGATCTTTAACAGATCGGGTGTTTTTTGTTTTTAGATCAATTTATTTAGAAGCGATCTTTACCGTATCGTGTGTTTGGCGATGTCCAAGTCGTCGATGATAATTGCTCTTTGAGCGAAATCGGATGATATTCAATTTTTTACCTTTGGCCCTCTCTTCAAGAGTTGCCTCAATTTTGGCACCCTTAATATATGGGTCTCCGACTTGAGTTTCTTTCTCATCTTCAATAAGAAGCACTTTATCAAAAACAACTTTGTCGCCAACTTTGAGGTCGTCCGCCAGTTTTTCAATAGTGATACTCTCATCTGGAGCTATCTTGTATTGTTTTCCTCCTGTTTCGATAATTGCGAATTTCATAGTTCCACTATTGTACCGAAAATACAGCAATCGTCAAGAGCAAAAGCAAACAACCGACAAGATGTAACCCGCAGTACAAAAGTCTAATCCTCTAATTTTGGTCTTTCAAGCTCCAGTTTTTCTATCTCCGGAGATTCTCCCGCTATCTTCATAACATCCTTATCTACCTTTCCAAGCTCCTTTTCCGCGCTATTATAGTGATTTACGGTGGTTCCCAGACTTTTCCCCAATTTCTTGAAATACTCGTCGTATGCAGCCAAATGGCGCCCCAGAAGACCAACGTTTTTGCGTATATCCTTGGCGGATTCCTCTATTTTTAGGGCTTTAAAGCCATATAACACTGACTGTAAATACGCAGAAAATGTTGTTGGGGACACGATGATCACATTTTTAGTGCTGTACGCATAGTCAATGAGACTTCTTGTGTTGACTTTTGTTGAACCGATCTCATTTACCAGCAGATCGTAGTAGATACCTTCCGCGGGAATGTACATAAAAGCAAATGGTAGAGTTCCTTCTTTTGGTCTAATGTATTTTGATGTTTCGTCAATTCTTTTTTTCAGGTCATTTTTAAATTCTTTTTCAAACACATCTCTCTTGTCTTTGTCTTCTTCGTTTATGATCCTATTATAGTTGTCGAGAGAAAATTTTGCATCAACAGGTATCATTCCTTCTTTGGTTTTAATAACAGCATCGACTTGAGCACCATCTGAAAAAAGATACTGCATTTGATATGCGTCCGGGGGTAAGATATTTGAAAGTGAAAGCTGGAGACTTGCTTCTCCTAAATTTCCACGCTGTTTTTGATGTTTGAGCACTTTCTCCAGGTTTTGAAGCTGATCGGCAACATTAAAGATCTGTTTGGTTGATTCTGTTACTTCTGTCACTCCTTTTGTAACATCTACAAGTTGCGCTGTCATTTGTTTGTTGATCTCTTGAACAAGTTTTTGTGATTCAGAAAACTGGTTTTGTACAACACCTCGCATGTCTTTATTTGTTTCACTAACTTGTTTTTGAAATTCCCCCATTTTTTTATCGAGAGTTTCTGTCAGTTGACTGAGCTGTTGTTGCATCATCAAAAAGCTTTGATCTTTTTCCGGCTCCTCTGTTTTTTTGCGCGAAAGCACAAACCAGAAGATCCCGGCTCCCACAGCGGCTCCTACAATAATTCCTGCGATAATGATGATAGTATTTGACATAATTCCTATTTATTTTTTATTCTTATTCTCTACTTTTTCTTTTTAAATGCGAAATATTTTCCTCCCTCAATAATAAAGAGATTCACCAAGCCGATACCGAGGATGGCAATGTATTCATATCCTGATATTGCTTCAAGTCCTAGTAATTCTCGCAACGGTGCGAATTCTAATGCTGTGAAGAGGGCAAGGAGAGAACCTAAAAATGCGAATAAAAGATATTTGTTTGAAAAGAGTTTGATCTCCCAGATCGGCTTATGCAAATTTTTGACCGAAAAGGTAAAGAAGATCGAATCCACGGAAAGCGCAATAAACATTATTGTTTGTATTTTGGTTATATCAAATCCAAAATGGAGCATTGTGAAATATAATATAACGAGAAAGCCACCTGTAGTTAAAGCGATGATCGCTATAAGTTTTTTAAGATTCTTGGTAAGGACTTCTTTCATGGAAGAGTCTCTCGGATCTCGTTGCATAAGGTCGTCCTCTTTTGGCTCGAAAGCAAAAGCAAAGTTCATAAACCCTTCTTCAATGATATTGATCCAGAGTATCTGTCGCGCCAAGATCGGCAATGGCGATCCGGTGATAAGCGCCGCGCCGATCACGATAAGTTCACTGAAACTTGTAGAGAGAAGATATGCAATGATCTTTTTAAGATTGTCTCGAATCCGCCTCCCTTCTTCGATCGCCGCCACAATAATACTGAAACTATTGTTGATCAAAATGAGGTCAGCCGCCTCTTTTGCTACGTCGGTTCCCGACCCAAGAGCTATCCCAATATCGGCGCTGCGTAGCGCGGGCGCATCATTGATACCGTCTCCAGTCATCGCGACAACTTCACCACGCGATTTCAAAAGCCGTGCAATACGAAGTTTTTGTTGTGGAAGAACTCGCGCAAAAACTCTTCTCCTGTTCAACGCTATCAAAAGTTCTTCATCGTCCAGTTTTTCCACATCTGCTCCGGTTATCGCTTTGTCTGTTTTGTTTGCAATACCAACCTCTTGCGCGATCTTAAGCGCAGTTACAGAATTGTCTCCCGTCATCATGATCACTTTGGACCCGGCTCCTTGTACTACCGCAATAGAATCTTTTACCTCTTCTCGTACAGGATCATGCAGTACAAGAAGACCGGCAAAAATAAACTTACTGAATATTTCATTATTAAATTCAGGATCATTCTCATCAAGAGAATCTCCCGAATTTTCCGTATACCCGACACCGACAAGACGCATTCCGGTTTTGCTTTGAGCAAGCTGCTGATCTGCTATCATTTCACGGATAGAGCCGGTCATCTTCTTCTTTCTACCTTCACTGTATACAAATTCCGCCTTTTCCAACAAAAGTTCCGGCGCTCCCGTTATGTAGGTGCGGCGTCTGTCGGAATTTTCTCCACCATGACGATGAAGTGAAGCAACAAAGCGTCTCTCTGATTCAAAGGGTAAAAAATCCAAGCGCGGGGTCTGTGCAAGTATCTCTTTTTGATGGAGACCGGATTCGATCCCTGCTCGTATCACCGCCCTCTCGATCGGTCCGCCATGTACAACCCACTCACCAAGCGCGTCCTTTTCTCCCTCTACATACCCCTCAGAGGTCAGCAATGCCATTGAGAGAACATCTTCTTTGTCATGTTCACCGAGAGTATCTTTTACCGGAGTGTGTCCGGACGGGCCTTTGTGATAGATCGAGCGCTCTGTCATGATATTGGCAATACGCATTTGCGCCTTCGTGATCGTTCCTGTTTTGTCAGTAAGGATAACTGTTGTATTGCCGAGTGTCTCCGCAGCAAGCAGATGCCGCACAAGCCCGCCTCTTTTAAGGATCGTCTCCATGCCAAGAGCGAGTACCACAGTAACTGCGGCAGGAAGTCCCGATGGTGTTGCCGCCACAGCAACAGCAATCGCCAAGATAAGCATTTCGACAGGATCATTGCCGTGGATCAAACCGGCAACCATGATTATAACAATAGCCACAAGAATCACGGAAGAAAGGAACATTGCAAGTTTCTGAATATTTTTTTGCAATGGGATGACGTCATCTTTGGTTTTTGAAAGTTCTTCCGCGATAAATCCGATCTGTGTTTGCAGCCCCGTTGCGACAACTATTGCTTTTGCGGTACCTTTTGTAACGAGCGTACCCATCCACAACATATTGTACTGCTCGGTTATCCGTGCCTCATTTTTAAGCGCACCGCTTCTTTTTACAACATCTTCCCATTCTCCCGTAAGAGCTGATTCATTGGTCATAAGAGAGTGTGAATTTACTATTCGGGCATCTGCCGGCACAAGTGTCCCCGCTTCCAAGACAAGAATGTCTCCGGGTACCACGTCTTCAGAAAGCACCTCAAATTTCTCTCCGTCTCGAATGACTGTTGCGAACTTCTCTTGCCCTTCTGTGAGTTTTTCGAAGGCATCATCGGCTCTTTTTTCTTGAAGAACGCCTATTACCATATTGATAACAAGTGCCACAATAATGACCCACATATCTACATACTCTTTCAAGTAGAATGTTGCAACGGTAGCTAAAAGTAGTACGAGAACAAGCGGATTTTTAAATTGGATCAGTATTCGTCCAAGTATCGTTACTTTTTTGGTTCCTTCAAAAGAATTCTTACCATATCGAGCTTGTCTTTTTTCAGCCAACTGTTTTGTAAGTCCTGTGGACGTATCTGTTTCCAACAGTTTCTTGATCTCCGTGATCGTCATCTGATGCCACCGCGCATTGTGTTTTTTCGTTGTCATAGATAAGAATAATTATAGCACATCACTTCATGCGGTGCGGTAAGACATAAGCCGAGTCGTGAGAGATCCCTTGTACTTTGTTACACCTCATACATTAACCTCCACAGTTGAACTGTGGAGAATTTTTTTCAATTAAAAAACCACCCCGAGTGGGTGGCTTTTCATTTACCTCTATATGTGTTAGACGTGACTTACACGCTATTAAATTTTACAAATTTTAATCTAAAACATATTTATATTCTAAAAAAACTAGTAACCGAAACAGTTGAGGTCTCATGCGAAACCTATTCCGACCAACTGAGTATTATTATACTAACTAAAAATTTTTAGAGCAAATGTTTTACGCATTCTCCTCTAGCCATGTTTTCAAATGCGCGGTCGCCATACAATCTTCTTTATTATACGTAAGAATTTTTTCCATCATTTCATCTTTTCCATCTGTATAGTCAGAAAACCATGAGATCGAATTAGCTCCGCCGGCATCTTCCGCGCTCCACGCAAAACCGGTATATTTGCAGATCGGTTTGAGTCCATAGCTCGTCAGCGGCCAGTCTGTGTTTGCCACAACCCAGTCATATAGGTCGATTGCGGTACCGCCCGGTCCAAATACTGTGTCATATACAGAAGGATCAAGTTTGTATTTCTCCATGAGTTTTTTGCAAGTATGTTTCTCGTGCGCTGAATAATGATAGATCGGCACACCTTCATTTGCTGCAAAAAAGGCCCAAAGTTCTTTTGTTATTTCTTCTTCCGTTTTGTCGCGCGTGGCAACTATCGCATGATAATGCGGCTCTTTATTCTCTTCTATAATCCAAAATCCGTGCATGTATACAAATTCATTCATTGGGTCATCTTCGATATCGTAATGGATCTCTTTTTTGACCTTTGGAAAATTTGGAGTTTTGCGAATAATATACGTCTGCTTTTCATTCTCTGCTTTTTCTTGCACATAGAGCTGTGCGCGGGTAACCAAGCTTTTTACCAATTCGTCCCCAAAGCTCGGATAAAAGAATCTTGCTCGTTTCGC